>JACUTR010000056.1 GCA_014859735.1 Candidatus Methanophagales archaeon
AACAGTTCTGCGAATCCCATTATGCCCAGCCCGATCTTCCTGTTCGCCCTCGTTATTTCTTCTATTTCACGCATTGGATACCTGTTAACGTCTATAACGTCATCTAAGAACCTCACACAGATCCAAACTACTTCTTTAAGCCGTTCCCAGTCTACTTCACCATCACCAGGGTTAACAAATTTCGAAACGTTAATCGAGCCTAAATTGCACGATTCGTACGGCAAGAGCGGCTGCTCGCCACACGGATTCGTTGCCTCTATTCCCCCAACCGCAGAAAGAGGATTGTGTCTATTGATCTCATCGATAAAAACAATTCCGGGATCTCCGGTCTTCCATGCGTAGGTTACAATCTCGTTAACAATCTCACGAGCTTTTATTCTCCTCACTTCTTCCTTCGTTCGAGGATTTACAAGCCCATACTCTTCATTTCTTTCTACCGCATGCATGAAGTCATCAGTAACAGCTACCGAAGTATTGAAATTGGCAAACGCGCCACCCTCTTTCGCTCTTATAAATTCCACGATATCGGGATGGTCAACGTTCAATATACCCATGTTCGCGCCTCTTCTTTTGCCTCCTTGCTTGATTACACCGGTCGCTACGTCAAAGACACGCATGAAAGAGACAGGACCTGAGGCGATTCCTCCCGTTGATTTAACCACATCCCCCTGTGGTCTCAACCGTGAGAATGAGAATCCCGTTCCACCGCCACTTTGATGAATCACCGCCATGTTCTTAACAGCCCCAAATATGCCTTCTATCGAATCTTCAACGGGTAACACAAAGCAGGCAGCGAGCTGCCCGAGCTCAGTTCCGGCATTCATTAAGGTGGGACTGTTCGGCAGGAACTCTAAATTCCTCATGAGCTGGTAAAAGCTGCGTTCAATCTCTTTTACTTCCTCTTTGCTTTTACCATACTTCAGATCCGCTTGTGCTATTGCTTCTGCTACCCGGTTGAACATTTGACCCGGGGTCTCGATAACTTTTCCACACTCATCCTTTAACAAATAGCGCCTTTTCAACACCTCTATAGCATTCACCGAGAGCTTTAAATCATCTGTAACACCGATGACTTTCTTGAGACCTCGAATATCAGCACGCTGCTGCCGATATAAGATATACGCCTTTGCAACCCCGCCCAATCCTTCGGTAATCAAGACCAGCTCAACAACATCCTGCACATCCTCAACCGAAGGAACTTCTGCCCTTCTGGCAAAAGCGTTCTCAATCCCGGTCACCACCTTCTCGGTGAGTTCTTCTGCTCGTTCTCTGCCTTCCTCTCCCCTTCCAACACTAACCATCGCTTTGTAAATGGCATGTCTGATTTTCTCCTGCTCGAATTGTACAATTCGCCCATCCCTTTTACGTATTTTAGTGATTCTCGTCTTCATCTAAACCTTTCTTTCACATAGATAACATCCCCTTCTTTGAGCTTGCTGAGGAAGGATATCATTGAAGGGGTGAGGGACGGAATTGAAAGGATGATGTTTGTACCATCGAAGGTCTCACCCGTGGGCCCATATTCTTTGCTCTCATCCAATCGTATTCCCATCATCCCTCGGTTCGCCCTCGACATGTTTGTAACGCCGAGCATTCCCTTTTTGACCACCTCTTTTGGTAAGTTCTCGGGGATAAGTGTCCCCGCTTCATCTGCTCTTCCTTGAAAGAGAACCATCATCCCGGGAACGGTGAAAAATACTTTTAAATACCCTATCGGCTTGTTAATCAATCCGGTAATCTTTTTGAAATACCATAAGGTCTTAGGTGCTTCTTCATGAAAGAATACCACGTCAAACACTGCTTCTTCTTCAACACCAACTGTTCTTACTGTCCCTTTTTCCATAATATCCATCGTCAATGCCGGTATCTGGTCTACAACCACCGCATTGTCATCTTTATTCCCTTCCCTCACCTGCTCGATATCCTCACGCTCAAAGAACTCTTCTGCTTCCTTCTGTGTTCTCCCCACCACCATCATCCATTTCGGCTCAGTCACCGTGTAAATCGTATCACCCGCTCGTGCGTACTCTACCAAATCCCCTCCCTGTATTACTTCACCAAATACGTTATGAGAAGGGTGAGGCAATCTGCTCTCCTTATATGCATAAACTTTACCTTTCTCGGTCCCTGTATTCCTTACCGAGAGGTAATATTTTGACCGATACTGGATGTTCTCAACAGGTAAACCAAGTCCTTTTAGAGCTTCTGAAGCAAGATACGTGTGTGTACGGACATCTACGTGGATACTCTCTTCCCGTACGAGCGATAAAAAATGTTCACTTGACATCGGTGCTTCTTGAGCGAGTTTAATCTTTGCAAACGTGAATATCTCCTGCCCTTCTTCTATCTCAGTATTCAAGTCCGAGGTGACGAAGCCAATCCTCTCCGCCTTTGTTATAAGCGGACGTATCGCCTCTATTTTATCACCTTCGTCAAATTCCGCCACAATGCTTCTCCCCCTCGTTAATTTCCCGATGAGGGCATCGATGCCCGTACCATACGCCGCTTCATGCTCGCGCTTGCTTATCATAAGGTACGTCATGCCCGGGTCAAAACCACCAAAGCCGAAGAAGACATCCCATTTCTTATAGCTCTGCTCGCTTTTTTCAACCCTTAAATTTGTTCCAATTGGTCCAATAGCGGTTATATCCTCACTTACCCATCCCACTCTACCCGCGTCAGTATGGAATTTTCTATACACCTTATGGAATAATGGCACCGCTTTTGTCTCTTTCTCTCTGGCAATCTTTATCCTCGCCTCTCCTCTCGCTGTTTCCAGCGAGAATTCGTTTTTTAACTCCTCGCCCTTTTTCTCCGAGATAACCGCTACTATACACCCCTGCTTATATACACCATCTAATTCTTTGATAAGGTCTCCTAACCGTTTGCTTTTGCCTTCTCGGGGCTCACCATTAAATATAATTTTCATAACAGTATTTTTTAGTGCGGGGATAATTTTTAAGGTTTTTTCTTTTTGAATATACATAAACCCTGAAACAAGTTGGTGCCGAAGAAGCATGAGGTGAAAGATACTTTTGAAGAGCACCCGAGGCGGATAATAGAAGAGGAACTGAAGGGTTTTTAAAGTCGCAAAGACCATGGTATACTGGAACTCATTGAAATGGATGAAGTCGTGAGGATAGTGGAAGAGGAAGGGATACTACATAAAAAGCCGATCGTGCTAGAGGGCTTACCCGATGTGGGGCTGGTAGGAACAATCGCGGCCTCTTACATCGTCGAGAAGATGGATTATAGGGAGATAGGCTACATCGAATCGGATTTGTTTGTACCGGTTATGGTAATACATGAGGGTAAATTGAAAAATCCTTTTAGGATATACAGCGATAAAGACGGAGGTATTGTAGTGGTGTTATCAGAAGTTGCCGTACCGCCAAGAGCGGTTTATCCACTGACGACCGCTTTGGCTGATTGGTTTCATAAAATTGATGCAAAGCTTATCATCTCGATAAAGGGACTGCCGGTGAAGAACAGGATGGATATAGAGAAGCCGGAAGTGTTTGGCGTTGGAAACAACGAAGCGGCCCTGGGGGAGCTGAAGGATAAACAGGTAGAGTTTCTGGAAGAGGGGTTTATCGCAGGTACGTATGCAATGATGCTCTGGGAATGCACGAAGCGGAAATTAAGTGCGATTTCCTTGCTTGCTCAGTGCTACCCCGTGTATCCCGATCCGGGTGCGGCGGTATCAGCAATAGAATCCGTAAAGAAGTTCTCACCAGAGCTTACGGTCGACGTTGGTGAATTGTTAGAAAATGCCGAGGAGATAAAACTCAAAGCGCGCGACCTTATGCAGCAGACAACCCTTTCGGCTCCAGAGATGCAAAAGGGTGTGGAGCAGGATATGCCCATTATGTATCGGTAACAGGAAATAAAGAGGACAGGGGGTGGAAAAGGTATAGAGAGAGATGGAAATAGAACGAAGGATATTTAAGGCGACATGGGAACATAATGGCAATTTAGAGCCGTTATACGAAGTAGAAGATAAGGGGGATGAGATACTGGTTACCTTTGACCTGCCACGGGTAAGGAAAGAAAACGTGAAGATAAATACGACAGGGGATACGCTCGAGGTAATAGCGAAGATGAGCGATGCCGTTTGCTGGGAGCGGTGGGGTATAGTTCAAAAGAAAATAACATTCCAGGCTTTCAGGAAACAAATAAAGTTACCAGAGCCCATAGAGCCTGAAAAAGCACAAGCATTATTTAAAAACGGCATTCTCAGGATAACCCTGCCCAAGGTAAGAAGGAAGGTGTTGATAACTATAGACTAACCCGCTCCACACGCACATTGGTCTACTCCACCACAGCCAGAGAGAAGCCCAACGATCTCGCTGAATGGGTAATCATGCCGGTTGACACAACATCCACACCCGTGGCTGCAAACGCGTTAATATTTTCCAAAGTTACCCCTCCCGATACCTCCAAAATCAACCCCGCTCGAAGCCCTCGCTCGGTCAGCAACCTCATGCACTCTTTTACTTCCGCTGGCTTCATGTTATCCAGCATGATAATATCAACCTTCAATTCCGCCGCACGGAGCGCATCCTCTATGCTCTCAACTTCTACCTCAATTTTTCGTGTGAAACTTGCCTTCTCCTTCGCCTTTATTATCGCGTTCTCCAGCCCCATCAGCTGAATATAATTGTCTTTTATTATGATAGCCTCATACAATCCGAATCTGTGTGGGTCTCCACCACCAATAGCTATCGCTTTCTTCTCGTATTTCCTGAAGCCCGGCGTTGTTTTCCTCGTCCCCGCGACCCTTACATGCTCATTTACCTTCCTCGCCTCGTTTACACAGATACTCGTGAGCGTCGCTATACCACTCATCCGCCCTAAGAGATTAAGTACAAGTCGTTCTCCCTTCAATATCTTCGCACCAGGTCCCCTCAACGTCAAAATAGTATCACCGCTCTTTATTCTATCCCCATCTTTAAATTCAGAGGCATGTTGTACAGACAAATAGTCAAATATCTGTTTCACCTCCTCTAACCCTGCAAGGATACCCTCTTCTTTCACCGTTATCTCCGCTTTACAATCGGTATAGGGCACTATCTCCTCGTAATCCTCCTGCCCTATATCTTCCTCCAGAAAACTCTCTATCTCCTTCAGCAGCATGTGCAAATAAACCTTATCTTATAAAGTAAAGAATGTGTTATCAAAAATCTCTCGTTTAGCACAGTTCTCTTCATTGTAAAAAATGGCAAAAATAAGAGTGGGTGTGATCGGCTGCGGTGCGATAGGAAGTGTGATATGCAAGGCGATAGACGCGGATGAAGTGAGTGGACGTGAGTTGAAGTTAGGGATGGAGCTGAAAGTTTTGATTGACACCCATCCTGAGAGGATAGAAGAGCTGAGTAAAAGCCTGAGAAAGAAGCCAGATATCATAAAATCGGATATCACGGGACTGGATGAAATTTTAGAAGCGGTTGATTTGGTAATAGAGTGCGCTTCGCAGGCTGCGGTTCGTGAGTTTGTAATACCAGCGTTAAAAAAGGGTAAAGACGTGATGATATTGAGTGTTGGTGCACTGTTATGTGATCCTGGCCTTCTTGAAGAGATTGAACGTATCTCGAAGGAGAAGAGATGTAGCGTGTATATCCCGTCCGGTGCTGTGGCGGGAATAGATGGTCTGAAATCAGGCGGTATTGGCGGGATGCATTCCGTGGCATTGACGACAAGAAAGCCCCCCCTGGGGTTTGAGGGGAATGAGTATGTTAGGGAACGGGGAATAGATTTGCATTCAATAACGAAGGAGAAAACATTGTTCACCGGTTCAGCGAGAGAAGCGGTGAGACATTTTCCTGAGAATGTAAACGTTGCTGCTTCGTTGAGCATTGCAGGTATAGGTTCAGAGGCTACGAGGGTGAAAATCGTTGCAGACCCCGCTGCGAGAGAGAACGTGCATGAGATAGAAGCAGAGGGGGAATTTGGTAAATTATTCGTGCGGGTAGAAAACGTCCCCTCGGTTGCAAATCCAAAGACGAGCTATTTAGCTGCTCTTTCAGCACTAGCAACACTGAAACGCATATCTTCTTCGATACGAGTGGGAACATAGAGTAGAAGATGAATCAAAAGGACCTGATAGCGAAATTTCTGAACCTCGAAGATGAGGATGAGGAGATAGTGGAAGCGTGGAATCTCTTTATTGAGGCGCAAAAGGCGTTTAGAGACGTAGAAGCACGGACTCTAAGCAGAAGAGAGGCGGATAACGTGCGCAGGAAATTTATCAGGTACATGGGGAAGCATGGGCTGAAGACGCGGAACGAGGAGAGCGGCTTAAAAGCACATGAGTGTGCACTTGTCAAAGGGGGAGAAGGGGATGAAGCTACGGTAAAGCCTCTAAACGAACTTGATTTATGGCTCCTGACGGATTTTGGAGCGGTCTGTGCCTTGTGGGTTGCAGAGGACTTAAAAGAGGCGGGAGGCTTTCCAGATACGATAATTGCGTTCTTGAAAGACCCTCGTGTTGATGACCGCCTGAGGGATAGATTGATAGCGAAGGATAAAGAGCGGGGGGAGAAACTCCTGAAGAGAATTCTTGAAGATAGGACCGCGGAGGTAACCGTTCATTCAGTACTCGTGAAGCATTACGAGGGAGAAGGTAGGCTGGCAGATGCTGAAGCGGAGTACAGGAGAATGCTAACGGTGACCGACGACGAGGTTGTGTGGGCGAATTATGGAGCCTTCTTGGAAAAGAGAGGGAGCTATGAAGAGGCTTTTGATGCTTTTCAAAAGAGTTTTGAGCTCTGTGAGCGGATTGGGAAGGGGGAAACGGGACTTGGAGAGGTCGTGAGGAAGTGCATAGGTCGAGTGGAGAGGATGAGGAATCTGGAAGGCGATGAAGCGAAGAAGGCGAGGGAATATCATGAAGCGGTATGGTTGCTCGATGAGGTAAGAGAATTTGCGGAGAGACGATTCGTAGAGGAGATAGGAGTCGCGCAGGAAGAATACAGGAGGGAGAAGGGAATTGAAGAGATCGATTTTGAGGATATCTTCGATTTTTTAAACTGGTTTTTGTTCACCAGAACGTTTGGGGATGGAAGGACTCCGGGAATAGTGTATGCGGAGGAGAAAGGGCTCAGTGAAGAGCTCAAAGAGAGGATAAAAGGGCTTGGTCTGCCGGTCAAAGGCACTTTCGAGGTTGTCAGCGTAGAGCCTGCATCCTTTCAATTGGTGGTTAAAAACAGAATAACTGGTGAGGAATACGAGGTGAGGGGTGATGCTCCTGATATACAGGTGGGGTTTACTTTTGCAGGGAATATCTCTCCCTGGGGGGACTTCTATCTTACAGGAGGCGCTTTGAGAAGAGAGAAGGAAGAGGTTAGCAGCGGTGAAAAGGTCGGCGCTGAATAAAAAACGAGGGGGATAGAGAACATGCCCGTAATACGATTATTTTACGATGACCTGGAAACCCTTACCGGTGTGGGTATCGAACGGATAAAGGAACGTCTGCCGTTACTGTGCGCGGATGTAGAAAGAATAGAAGTGGACTATATGGATGTGGAGTTCCCCCCAAACCGACCTGACCTTTTCAGTGTTGAAGGTGTTTCTCGTGCTCTGAAACAATTTTTGGAGATCGAACCGGGCTTAGGTAGTTATCCCGTGGAGAGATCGGGCATTGAGATGGTTATAGAGACTTCTGTTCTGGACGTGAGACCGTATATCGTGTGCGGTGTGGTAAAAAACGTGCATTTTGATTCACGGGGGATAGAATCACTCATGCTCTTGCAAGAGCATTTGCATCGAGGGTTAGGTCGGAACAGAAAAAATGTTTCGGTGGGTGTGCACGATCTGGCGAGGGTAAAACCCCCATTTAGGTACCTTGCAGGTGACCCCAGTTTCTCTTTCGTTCCACTTGACTACGAAGAGGAGATGACGATGGCAGAGATCTTAGAGAAGCACCCAAAGGGGATTGGTTACCGGTACATTCTCGAAGGGAAGGATAAATACCCATTGATTCTCGATTCAGACGGGAACGTTCTTTCTTTTCCACCCATTATCAATGCGGAGCTGACGAGGGTTACGGAATCGACAACGGAGATATTTATAGATGTTACGGGCTTGAATGAGCATGTTTCAATTGCACTCAATATCATCGCGTATGCGCTTGGAGAGCGGGGTGGACAGATTCAATCAGTGGTACTTCGCCCCGCGAACGAGAGAAGCGTGGAGGAGAGGGAAACACCCGATTTTGAGCCGAAGAGGATGGGGGTATCGGTGGAAGAAGTGCACTCTCTTCTCGGTATTGAGTTAAGTGCAGAGGAATGCAAGAAGTGCTGTGAGCGAATGGGATTTGGTGCGGAGGTGAAACCAGAAGGACGGATAGAGGTGAAGATACCGGCTTATCGGTATGATATACTCCATCCATGGGACATCATTGAAGACATCGCTATCGGTTATGGCTATGACCGGATAAAGCCTGAGATCCCAAGCGCGATGGTTATAGGGGAGGTGCATCCAATAGAGGAGAATAAGATAGCTTTGAGGGAAATAATGACTGGCTTGGGATACTTTGAGGTGATGACATTCACGCTGACCTCGGAGAGGAAACAGTTTGAGTTGATGAGGAGAACGAGAAGAGAAGGAGAAAAAGTAGCGGTTGCATCTCCCATAAGCATGGAGCATACTATGCTCAGGTGTTCTATTCTCCCCAATTTGTTAGAAATCCTCTTGATCAACAAGCATCGTGATTTACCACAGCGGATTTTTGAGGTTGGTCAGGTAATGGTGAATTTAAAGGAGAGATACATGCTTGCGGCGGTTTCAACGCATGCACATGCGAACTTCGCAGAAGTTAAGTCAGTGGTTGATGCGGTGCTCAAGGAGATGGGAATGGGAGAAGTGGAAGTGGAAGTCGTGGACTCAGAGGACGATGCCTTTTTGGAGGGCAGAAGAGCGGATATCATAAAGGGTGGCAAGATTATAGGTGTTTTTGGTGAGATACATCCCGAAGTAATCCTTAATTTTGGGCTGGATCATCCCGTGGTGGGGTTTGAGGTGGATATATCTGGTATCTCAAGTTGATACGGTAATACGTGGTATTCCAAAAGGAAGTTTGTGATGAAATTCTCAGGTTCGTTATCAGAGGTTGATCAGAAAAACGCATGGTATGAACTGATCGGTGTGCCCTTTGACGGCCATGCCTCCGAGAAAGGGGCAAAAAAAGGGCCAAAAACGATAAGAAGGGCATCCCGGCGACTTGAAACGTTTTTGTGGCACAGAAAGCTCGAATTGTCAGATTTGCGGTACTACGACCGTGGTGATGTGAAGTTAGAGCAGAATCATTTCGTTGAAGGAGCGAGCATTGCGGAGTTCGACTCCGCGAGAAAGAAGAAGAAGATTTTTATCGGGGGCGATCATTCCATTTCCTATCCTCTCGTCAAAGACCTTTTTGAGCATGGAGAAGTCGCGAAAGTGATAGCTATCGATGCACATGCGGATTTTAGAGACTCGTATAAAAACACCAAGTTTTCCAATGCCTGTGTGATGCGCCGGATAGCGGAGTTGATAGGATATGAGAATGTAATTGAGATAGGCATCCGGTCCGCTTCTGCGGAGGAATATGCATTGCTAAAAGACAAGATAAGGATCTACGATGCGGAGATGCTGAGCGTAAAAGGGGTAGAAGGGGTCGTGGAAGAGATAGGGGGTGGAGAAGAAAAAACGTATCTCTCGATCGATATTGACGTACTCGATCCGAGCAGAGCCCCGGGAGTAGAAAATCCCGAGCCATGCGGAATGTCGCTCGAAAGCGTGATCTCGTTGATACAGGGGATAATTGAAAGGAAAAACGTGGTTGCAAGTGATGTGGTGGAGGTGAATCCAAAGCTGGATACTCGTAACGGAATCACAAGCATTAACGCCGCAAGGATTATTTTCGAGCTATTGGCATGCTATGGGAAGAGGGATACCCCAGGTAACCGCACATTCTGGTGAACAAGCTCGCAATGCCAATTGCCGGTGTGCCTGAAGAAGAGAAATTAGCGGGGTGGAGACGGGTTATTAGCGATAAAAGGGGTTTTTGCAAGAAGGAAAGCGCGATAGAAATTCAGTAAATTTTTTTAGTAATATTAGTAAATAAGTTAGTTAATATTTGTTTAAAAAATTCAATTAGTAGAAACTTTTTATTACAATATGAGCGATAGAATTACATGGATACATGGAGACTGAGATACCGCTCAGTCAGGTAATGGTGCGGGAGGTAGTGAAGGGGGATAAGGAGTTAAACCTGATCGACGCGGCGAAGCTGATGAGAGGACATGATGTGGATAGTATTGTGGTACTTAGTAATGGAGAGCCGGTTGGTATAGTCACCGAGGGGGATATAATTAGTGAGCTGGTAAGTAAGGACATAAAGCCGAGCACTCTGAAACTAAAGGACATAATGACCACACCCCTAATAACTGCATCGAGTAATGACCGCCTCTTTGATATAGCGAAACAAATGGCGGCGAAACGGATAAGAAAGATACCCGTAATTGACAACGGCGAGCTGGTAGGGATAGTTGCAGAGAGAGATATAATGTCAGTTTCGTCAGAGATGAACTCGATACTGGAAGAATTATTAGAGATGAATGGGGAAAGAGAACCCTTGGGAATAGAGGGTGAAGGTGAACGGATGGGGCAGGGTATCTGCGAAAAATGCGGGTGCTTCTCTTATTACCTGGAAATAGAAGACGGGCTCATGGTATGTGAGAGTTGCAAAGAAGAGATGGAGATGGAAGCTGAATGAGCTTCCCTGACGATATACAAAGAAATAAAACGATCTATTTTTGGGTTCATGGTTAGCATTTTGCTATCTCATGAATCTTCTTAATCTCAATCCTCGTATTTAGGTCAAAGTCTCACTATACGGTGAAACAAAATAACTATAACCACTGCTATATAACATAAGATAAGGAGTCGTGTGGTAGCGGACTATCCCTTCGGGCTTCGGACCCGATGACCTGGGTTCAAATCCCAGCGGCTCCGT
>JACUTR010000057.1 GCA_014859735.1 Candidatus Methanophagales archaeon
CTTTTCCTTTTCCTTTTCCTTTTCCTTTTCCTTTGAAACCTCGACCTTCGCTGTTCGTATCACTTTTGAGCCTAACATATACCCTTTCTCGAGCTCGTCCAAAACGGTATCCTCAGGACGGTCCTCATCAATAGCCGTCAGAGCAACTTCATGTTTATAAGGATCAAATTTCTCTCCAACGGCCTTGATCGGCTTTAATCCTTCTTTCTCAAGCACAGCCATCAGATCTTTATAGATTAACTCAATTCCTTTAACAAAGGATGCTATCTCACCACCTTGGCTCGCCGACGCAAGAGCAGTCTCAAGATTGTCGATGATTGGCAATAAATTCGTTATTAACTCTTCAGTTGCGCACATCTCATACAGCTTCCTCTCACGAGCCGCCATCTTTTTATAGTTCTCAAAGTCCGCCTGGAGGTACTTCAGCCGAGATAAATACTCATCTGCTAACCGGGTCTTCTCTTCCAATTCCTTCTTCAATCTCCCTAATTCAGTACTTGTAACCTCTCCCGGTACCTCTTCACGTTCCTTTTCTTCGCCACTTTGTTCCTCTTCCTGCTTCTTAACCTCTGTCAAATTCGGGTCCCCCCGATAACCACGTTTTTAGTATGCGTTCGTCGATTAAAAATTTTGGTAATTCTGATAATTCCGCGTTCATCATTTCTATCCCTGGATAGCGGTAAAAAAATCCGGAAAAAATGCGCGGAGCAAAGCGAAGATGACTTACTTATCTTATATACGTTCTTAATCATTTCATAATTAGGTAGGGGATAAAAATGGGGGTATATGAAGTTCTGTTACCAAAACGAGTGGTTTTTGGTGAGAGGGTAGAGGAGAAGATCGGGGCAGAAGCGAAGGGATTGGGTGCAAAAAAAGCGTTCATTGTTACCGATGAAACAATTGAAAAGACGGGCTTGCTCGAGAAGGTGGAAACTCCGTTGAAAGAGGTAGTAGAAGTGGATATTTTTGCTAGAGTGGAGTCAGAGCCAACTTTAAAAGCTGCGGAAGCAGTTGCTATGGCTGCACGAGCAGCGAACTATGATCTGGTGGTTGGTGTTGGAGGGGGGAGCGTGTTGGATATGGCAAAGGTTGCCTCTGCGGCCGTTGCGAATCCGAGGCAGGCGGTAAGCGATTTTTTTGGGGCAAACAAGATTGCGAATCCGAGCGTGCCGAAGATGTTAATCCCGACAACTGCTGGGACGGGTGCGGAGGCGACACCATACGCGCTTATCATTGTTGAGGAGAAGAAGAAGGCGATAGCAAGCCCTTATAATCTGGCAGACGTTGTTTTGATCTCCCCGTCGTTCACCGCCTCGATGCCGCCCGAGATAACCGCTTCCACAGGCATGGATGCACTGAGTCATGCGGTAGAAGCGGCTCTCTCGCTTGGTGCGAACCCGCTGACCGATTCGTTCGCCTTAGAGGCGATAAGGACGATTTCGGATAATTTAGAGGAGGCATTTGCGCATGGCGATAATCTCGAGGCCCGGTTAAAGATGTCGCTAGCCGCGATGCTGGCAGGTATGGCATTTGGAAATGCAGGTGTTATCGTAGGTCATGCCGCAGCGCATACCATTGGAGCGAGATATAACATCTCACATGCGAAAGCGTCCGCACTTGCTTTGCCGTATGTGATGGAGTATAACACACCTGCGGCCGAGGAGAAGTTGGCGAAGGTAGCACGAGAACTGGGCGAGGATATATCCGGCGTGCCGGATGAAGAAGCAGCTTCTAAAGCGGTTGCACATGTTAAGAAGATGCTCGAAGCATTAAAACTGCCAGCAAGACTTGCTGATTTAGCTGTGCCAGAAAAGGACTTGCCTGATTTGGCTGATGCGATTATGAAGGAGAAAGGATACCTGGCACGGAATCCGCGTAAAGTCGAGCATGGAGATGCAGTAAAAATGGTCGAGCGGATGTGGTCGGGGTAAGCATGCGAATGGAAAAGAGCGGGAAAATAAGCATCGTTGCGGTAGTAGCAGCCGTGATACTTCTCGGAGCATTCTCCACATTTTTCTTCTTGCTCAGTGAGACGTGGCATGTTCCGAGAAACAAGATAGCCATAATAGAGGTTACAGGGGAGATAACCGAGGCTCACGAGAGAGGAGCAAATCCGGAGGCAATCAGAAAACTGTTGAGCCGGGCTGAGGAGGATGGGGAGATAAAAGCAGTCGTGCTCAGGATAAACAGCGGAGGAGGAACTGCAGGAGCATCATGGGATATGTATCGAGCAGTGAAAAGGGTAGAGAAACCGGTTGTTGCATCTATAGGCGATATCGGTGCTTCTGGAGCATATCTGGTTGCGGTTGCAGCGGATGAGATAATAGCTACGCCTATCTCGACGGTTGGAAGTATAGGGGCGGCAGTAGTGTTCCCCTTTGACATTCCAGCAAATGCATCTGAGGAGGCTGAGAAGCTATCATCCCTGCCTTCCGGCGAGTTCAAGGATCTGTTTGCCGACTACCGGCTCAGTGAGCGTGAACGAGGTTATCTGGAAGAGCGGTTAGAGAACGTTCTTGAAGTCTTTTTGAATTGCGTTACGGAGAAGCGGGATATAAGCGAGGAGAATATAACGAGACTGGCGAAAGGAGGCTGGTTCACCGGTGAGGAGGGATTACGTATGGGTCTCGTAGATAAAATAGGGAACCTGGACGATGCAATAGAGGAGGCAGCTCAACTTGCAAATGTCTCCCTGGAAGATACCAAGGTTGTAACTTTAAGAATAGAGGATTCAAAGGTAATAGAGTCGTGAAAAAAGAGAAGTTCAGTAGTTAAAGCAGATGGGGACCGAGAAGAAGGAAAGGGATAAAAAAAGGGAAGAATACGAGGAGGGCTTAAAAAAGACACTAATACCTTCTCTATTTGGTATCCTTGCGGGAGTTATATCCGCTCTCGTGGTGAATAATCCTACCTCAGAAGATGGGTTGCTTATCGTAATCCTCATGATCATAGTGCAGAAATTTGTCTATCCCTTTGTACATACAAACCTAACCGGGGTGAAGGACTGGATTTACATCTCTTTTATGACCCTTTTCTGCTGGGCTATCACCTACACATTGCTGCTGAATTAACTTCAGAGAGAGAGAGAGATGAGTAGCTGCAATAGCGAGGGCATCGGTGACATCGTCGGGCTTTGGTATTTCAGCCAGGTGAAGTAATTCCTTTACTTTGGTAGCGACTTCACTCTTCGTTGACCTTCCATACCCCGTTATAAAACTTTTCACCTCGGAGGTGTTGTACTCATATGTCGGCAGCCCAGCGATAGCAGCAGCTAAGAGACAAACTCCCCGTGCTTGCCCAACGCTCAATGCGGTTTTCACATTGATGTTGAAAAAAATCTTCTCGATTGCCATCGCATCTGGCTTCAGGTCTGTTATCACGGCAAGCAAATCGTTATATATCTTTTTTAATCGCTCACCCTTTGATTGCTCCAGAGTCGTCTTTATACATCCAAAGCCAATTGATTTTAATATCCCGTTATTGAGTTCAACAACTCCCCATCCGGTTATCGCAGTTCCCGGGTCTATGCCAATCACACGCATAAAATAATATAAGAGAGATGAAGTAAGTAAAATAATAAGGGATAAATAAAAAGAAAGGAGCAAAGCGAGTGGAGAAAGAAAGAAGAATTGTCGTTCCTGGTGATTTCCTGGGTACCTCTGAGGAATTCACCCTTGGAACGGGTGTGTACGACGAAAAAGGGAATATATATGCCTCGCTGACGGGTGGCGTGAGCATAAGTGATAAAAGGGTTATCGAGGTCATTCCAAAAGTGGAGACACCACCAACGCCTGAGGAAGGTGATGTGGTAATAGGCAGAATAGAGGATATAAGGGATACACTTGCCGTCGTGAGTATAGCATGCGTGAAAGGGAAGGAGAAGCGGGAAGTTGCAGCATCCTCGCAGGGAATTATTCATATCTCAAACATAAAGAGCGGGTATGTGACTGAAGTGCAGCATGAGTTTAGCTACCTTGATGTGGTGAAGGCGAAAGTGATCGACGCAAAGACGTTAAGACTCAGCACAGAGAGCAAAGATTTAGGCGTGATAAAAGCGATCTGTGCGAGATGCAAAGGTGATCTGAAAAGAAAGGGCAATGTGCTGACATGTGAGCGATGCAAACGGGTGGAAATGAGAAAAATAGCTGAGGATTATGGTAGAGGAGTAGTGTAGTAAGCTTTTTTCTGATAAAAAAGTCGGTGATATACGCATGCAAGAGGGAAATAAAAAGATAAAGATCCTCGAGAGGAAGGAAAAAGAAGTGAGGATAGAGATAGAAGGAGAGGACCATTCTCTTTTAGTGCCGCTCACGTCAAAGCTGCTCGATAATGAGAAGGTGGATATCGCAACCTACAACATTAAATATACACTCAAGAGCAACCCCGTGTTGTATGTGAAGATGAAGGAGGGTGATCCCGTAGAGGCGGTAATAGCTGCTGCCTCCTCCCTTGCATCAGAATTTGAGGAGTTTGAGCGAAAGTACCGAGCGGCAATAGTCTAGTGGCAGGACATGGGCTTCCCAACAACCTTTTTAAGAAAAAAAGAAGGTTGATCAAAAAGATTGGGAAACAGCCTGTAACCCGGGTTCGAACCCCGGTTGCCGCATCAAACTTTTAAGAAAAGTTTGATCAAAATGCTCCGCATCAAACTTTTAAGAAAAGTTTGACCAAAAACGCTACGCTGGCTCCGCATCAAAATGCTTCGCATGTTTTCGGAGAAGAAAAAGCCTTTTAGGGTTCTATAAGGGTTCTTTAAATACGAAATAGGAATTAGGATATGGGATATGGACCAAATAAAGAAATATGAATTCAGGAACGTACTGGAAGAACTGAGAAGAAAGAGTGGAAGAGGTACAGAGCTTGTGTCAGTTTATATTCCGCCTGATAAACAGCTATCAGATGTTACTTCTCATCTTCGTAGTGAACATGGACAAGCAATGAACATAAAGAGTAAAACTACCCGTACTAACGTTCAAAGCGCTCTTGAATCCATTTTATCCAAGCTGAAGTATGTGCGTGTAGGAGAGAATGGTCTGGTCATATTCTGTGGTGCGATCGATAAGGGTGGAGACAGGACGGATATAGAAACCGCTATCGTGGAGCCACCCGCGAAACTATTCTCCTATATCTACCATTGTGATTCGAGCTTCTTCCTTGAGCCGCTGGAGGAGATGATCGAGGAGAAGGAAAGATATGGTCTGATCGTGCTTGACAGAAGAGAAGCCACGATAGGCATCTTGAATGGCAAGGCGGTGGAACCAATGAAACACCTGACCTCTTCAGTTCCGGGAAAGATGAGAAAGGGCGGGCAGTCAGCATCGCGATTTCAACGACTGCGGGAGATCGCCATCGATGATTTTTATAAGCGAATAGGCAAACATGCGTCACAGATCTTGCTTCAAATCGAGGACCTCAGTGGCATTTTGATCGGTGGTCCGAGTCCAACGAAGGAAGAATTTATAAAGGGGTCTTACCTGCATTATGAGCTGCAAAATAAGATTCTCGGCGAGTTTGACGTTGCATATACCGATGAATCAGGTCTTTATGAGCTCGTTGACGCGGCTGAGGAGGTTTTAGAAGGGCTGGATTTGATGAGGGAGAAGAAGCTCATGGCGCGATTCATGAAACTGGTGGCAAATGAGGAGACGATGGTAGCATATGGAGAGAAAGAAGTGAGAAGGAAATTGGAAATAGGTGCCGTGGATACGCTTTTGATTTCCGATGAGCTCGAGACTGAGCTTGTACACGAGTTAGTGGAAAAGGCTGAGGTGATCGGCTCTGACGTGGAGTTCATCTCTGTGGAAATTGAGGAAGGGTCGCAGTTAAAGCGTGCGTTTGGCGGTGTTGCTGCTATATTGAGATATAAAACAAGGTGATATGCACAACAGGGTGAAAAATCGCGATTCTGAGCATCTAATCCTCGGATTTATAACTCTTTAAGATATTGAATATTTACAGACAGGAAGGTAAAAGCAGACATGAGCGAGCGTGATATCGATAGTATCCTCTTGATAGGGACGGGGCACGTGTTAGAGAAGAGCGTGAAGGAAGTGGAAGAGGTGATAGCGAGAGAGAAGCCGGATGTCGTTGCTGTTGAGTTATGTGAAGCGAGATACCGAGCATTGAAAGGTGAACTGAGGGATTTCTCTCCAAAAGAGTTGCTGAGTGCGGGAAATCCTTTTTTGCTCCTCACGCACTGGCTGCTCGCCTACGTGCAGAGGAGAATAGGCAAGGAGTTTGGTATCGAGCCCGGTGCGGATATGATGGCGGCGATAAAGAAAGCAGAGGAACTGGGTTGTAAGATTGCGCTGATTGACCGACCGATACAAATAACGATGCAGCGATTTTGGAAGAAGATGCGGTTTGTGGAGAAGCTCAAGATGATTTTTTCGATTATTCTTTCGATTGCCCAGCTCGGAGGCAATGGAAGGGGAGAAGAAGCGGAAAGTGAGAAGAAGGAGCTAACGATGGGCGGTACGGGCGCGAATAGTAAGCCCTTACAGGGCTTGTGGGTTCGTGGGCGGAGCCCACGATGCGGGGGCACGGGCAGCGCGCGTGATGGGGCGGAGCCCCACATGATAGAGCTTGATAGAATAACGGATGACGATGTCGTTACGCAGTTGGTGAACGAATTAAGGGCGTTCTCGCCGGGTGCGGCAACCGCCCTTTTAGATGAGCGGGATGCGTATATCGCGAGCAATTTACTGGAACTTCAAACTCAAACTTTTGAAAAAAGTTTGACCAAAAACGCTACGCAACAAACGTTAGAAAAAAGTTTGACCAAAAACGCTACGCAACAAACGTTAGAAAAAAGTTTGACCGAAGATAAAAGGAGGATAGTTGCGGTCGTTGGTGCGGGACATGTAGCAGGGATAAACAAATTCCTCAGCCATCCGGAGCTGATACCCCCTAAGGAGGAGTTATGCGCGCTCCCCACGAAGCGGTTCAGTATAACGATAAGGAAATTGCTGGGGATTGGATTGGGCGTCGTTCTCGTGCTCATCCTTTTAGCGTTCATGTTCACGGAGATATCATTCCATCTTCTTCTGAGAGCCTTTTTTTGGTGGTTTTTAATAAACGGTGTTCTATCTGCGGCAGGTGTTGTGATCGCACGAGGCCATCCATTTTCAGCACTTACCGCTTTTGCCGTGGCATGGCTTACCTCTTTGAACCCCTTTTTAGCGGCGGGCTGGTTTGCAGGGTTGGTAGAAGCACATATCCGAAAACCCGGGATGGAAGACGCGAAGAGCATGCTGAATGTGGAATCGTTGCGAGAATTGATGAGAAACAAGCTGTTTAAAGTCATTCTTGTCGCGGCACTGGCAAATATAGGAAGCATTGCAGGGACGTTTATCGGGCTGTATGTTGTAGGGCAGGTAATAGGAATAAATATACATGATATATGGATTGGCTTGAAAGCACTTTTTTGAGGTTTGTTACGCAGGCACGAACTTCGTCCCGTAGTAGATTATTCCCTTCTCACCTTCTTCCCCTAATTTCCTGAAGACAGCACGGACACGCATCCCGGTGCTTATCTGTGCAGGCTCACAGATCACCTCAGAGAGCATCCGGGGACCCTCATCGAGCTTGATAATCGCCAGGGTATACGGCGTTTGTCGGTTATTATTCTTCGGAGCCTGATAAACGGTCGTATAGGTAACCACCTCACCAGTTCCTTTGAATTTATAAGGTGCAATGGTTCCTCTTCTCCTGCACGTTGGGCAGAGGGAACGAGGGGGGAAGAAGAAACTCCCACAATTCGAGCAGCGGGTGCCTTCCAAATTATACCGGGATTCTTGCTCCCGCCAGAATTTTGCCGTCGAGGCCATTTCTTCCTTTTACACCTCCTTTCCTGAACCCGTAATCACAAGAATCCGAACTCCACCGCCGTTGACATCTTCATCAACATCTCTTCTAAATGTATCATGCTATTTAAAGAATTGCATAGTTTCAAATCCGCCTCGCCTTCGTATACAAAGAGTCGTGCGAACAATTTCGATTCATCTTTACCCATTGCGCTCTTCATCTTCCTTCGCAATGCCTCATGTATCCCCACCAGGATTTCTTTTCCTCCTCTTCGCTCTTCCCCTATCAACAATTCCAATTGTGCCCGCATATCTTTATATCGTCCCTCGAATACCAAATCTACCAGTTCTTCTGCTTTCTTTCTTTGAAGAAACGCATGTTGCACCGTTTCTTCGATGCCCCCCCTATCAATCGTTTTTGTCCCCGTTGCTGCTGCTTCCAGAATCGTTAGAGCAACACCCGCATCCCCCCTCGCATAATCCCTGAGCGTTTGTAAACCCCCTTCGGTGAGTTTCAAACCCTCTTCTTTAGCTAGTGAGCGTACCAACAGCTCCAGTGCACCACTTTTTTCCACCGACCTGAAGTGAAAGTTCAGGCATCGTGACCTTATGGCGGGAATGACACCGGCGGGTTTCGTGGTGGAGAAGATGAATCTACAGGTCTGGTTGCTCCGTTCCATAACTCTGCGCAGCGCTTGCTGTGCATCCCGGGAAAGTAAATCCGCGTTACTGAAAAATAGTAGTTTAAACGAGGCATTTATGGGCGACAACGCTGCGTATTCCCGTATCATCTCCTTAAAGATGTCTATCGCTGATTTTTGCTCGTCGTAAAAGAATTTGAAGGTTTTATTCTCTTTCAGCCATTTTTTGCCCTGTTCAATGAAATCCGCGGTTTCTATCTGCATGAGGTTCTCCTCGTCGAACTCACCGTAGAGCTCTTTCGCTAAGGCATAAACCAGAGAAGTCTTACCTGTCCCTTTTGGACCCCAAAGCAGGAGATTAGGTATCGTTTTACCCTTGATAAATCCTTGTATCCGTGTCACGACCACCTCCTGCCCTACGATCTCATCCAATCGCTTCGGTCTATATTTCTCGATCCACATTCAACTTTTTTACCTCCGGTAAAAACCTTGACTAAAAATTCTTCTTTTCTTTTAGCACAGGTTTTCTTTTTGTAAAAAGAAAAAGTGTAAAGAAAGCTTGACCAAAGAAACTTATATTTTTGATAAAACTTTTTTCTAAAAAGTTTTAGCAGAGGTTCTTTTTTAAAAAGAAAGTGTGTGTTAAAAAGAAAAAGTGTATATTAAAATGACTTTTAATCCTTCGCCTTCCTTCGTTCTTCAATTCTCGTAGCCCGGTCTAATGCTCTTCCCAGGGCTTTAAAAATCGCCTCTATCTTGTGGTGTTCGTTCTCGCCCTTTGCATACACATGAATAGTGAAGTTTGCATGGGTGGCAAAAGAGGTGATGAAATGTGATAAGTTCTCCGTGCTAAAATTCTCTACCCGCTCTTTAGCGAACTCCACCTCGAGCACGGTATAGCTCCTGCCCTCTCCTCCTATCCCTCCTATGTCCACTGCACATTGTGCAATAGACTCGTCCATGGGTATAATCGCATAGCCAAATCTCACGGTCCTTCCTCTTCCCTCTGGGTCACCACTATCAAGAGCTTTTTTAAACGCCTCACCGAGAACAATGCCGATATCTTCCACGACATGGTGACTCAAGTCTCCTTCTGCTTTCACAACCAGATCAAAAAATCCATGGCGTGAAAACGTAGCGAGCATGTGGTCAAAGAACTTTATCGTGGTGGTTATATCATTCGTTCCAACGCCATCGAGGTTCAACTCGACCTCGATATCCGTTTCCTTTGTCCTCCTTTTTACGCGTGCCGTTCTCATTTTTGGATGCTTTTCTTTTCCGAAAACGCTTTTCTTTTTCTAAAAGAAAAGGGGTTATTTCTAAATGAAAAGGGTTTTATTATTTAAAAGAGGTGGTGCAATTTTAATCGCATGAACGAGGCAGAATTCATACGAAGTGGAAAAGCGAAGGACGTCTATCGAAGACCGGACGGTGATATCGTTTTCGTGTTCACCGACCGAGTTACCGCGTTTGACGGTATAAAGAAGGCGGACTATAAGAATAAAGGCGAGATTTGCTGTAAATTAGCCTCTTTCTGGTTTGAGAAGTTAGAAGCTGAGGGAGTAAAGACGCATTTCAAGGAATATCTGCCTCCAGACATGTTAGTGGCAGAAGAGGTGAGTATTTTACCGGTGGAGGTCATAGCTCGGAACTTCCTCTATGGATCGTTATGGAAGCGATATGAAAAAGGTGAACTTGATATAAGGAGCAATCTTCTTGGTCAGGAGGAGAGAAGAGAGGGAATGCCGCTAACCACGAGTTTCTTGGAATTCACCACCAAATTTGAGCGAGTTGACAGGCCGATAACGGACGACGAGATAGTAGAGCGAGGGTGGATGGATAGGAGTGAACTGGAGCATATAGAAAAGGAGACGAGACGGATAGGAGAGATACTGAGGTCTTATTTAATCCAAAAGGGGCTAATACTGGCTGATTTCAAGCTGGAGTACGGGAGAAGCAAAGAGAGGGGGGATATCATTCTTGCGGATGAAGTTGGGACGCCGGACGTGTGCAGGTTCTGGGATAAAGAGGCGTATGAGCGAAGAGGAGAGATACTTAGTTTGGATAAAGACGTTTTTAGGGAAGGAAAAGGGGATATTTCGGAGATTTACAAGATAGCCAAAAATTTAGGAATACCAAGAACGTGCCACACAGCAATAAACACCTAAAAGTTAAAAAACAAAAAAGATAATGTCATGTAGGAATGAGAAAAAAGGACATTTCCTGCAAACTACAGAGTGAAGAATTTCGTAATAATCTTGAGAGAGTTAAGGAATATACTCAAAAAATATGGCGGAAAGACACAATATATCACCCGGAGTTTACTCTTCATGGGATACAACACATTAAAAATGTGATAGAGAATATTTCAAAAGTTATACCTGTGGAATTACTTAATGTTTTAAGTGAGCGCGATATATATTATCTCTGTTGTGCTTGTTACTTACATGACATTA
>JACUTR010000058.1 GCA_014859735.1 Candidatus Methanophagales archaeon
CCACCCGCTCTCTTCCATATATTTATACGCCTGCTCAATGACGTCAGTTTCAGCATCCTTTTTTGAGGTGAACCACGTATCACTTTTCACTCCTTGTAACTCGATATATTCTCCCGTTTGGGGATCTTTAATCGTGCACATTTCTATTTTCCACCGTTTCTGGTGCTCCTCTCCACTTTCCCCATATTCAAATTTTATGTCGGGGTTGCAGCGGTATACTTCCCTGAACGTATTCTCAAACTGGTTTCTCATTGGAAGGAAGTCTTCTGCAGTATACATTTTCTGTTTTATACGCTCAAAGATGCTAAATTTCTGGAGGAACTCCTCGACTTCATTCATTCTAACCGATTCCTCGCTATCCAAATATATCGCACCGCAAAGAGCCTCGAAAACGTCTGCAATCACCTTTGAGCTTATATTTTCTCTTTTTTCGCCTGCTCTGATGTACGTTCTGAGTCCAATCTCTTCGCCGTATTCAGCCATTCGCTGATTATTTTCCAACCAAGACCTCAGGGGAGTCATTTTTCCTTCATCGAGCGATTCAGACGCAAGAAGTTTCTCGGTTAATATCAGACTGATGACACGGTCCCCCAGGAATTCGAGTCTTTGATAATTCGGGGACCCGGGATATTCAGTCAAATATGAACCCGCGGTAATCGCCTCTTCCAAGAGCGCTTTATCCTTAAATTGGTGTCCAATGAGCTTTTCTAATTCTGAGAGGTCATCCTTTAGATCGTCGGTCCCCGGTATTTGTTCCATTCGTCTGAGCCACCTTTTGATGCTTACTAGTTATCCAATCTGTTCTTTTAAAGTTACAGCACCGGAATGCACAATAAGTAGGGGACTATCAATTGAAGAGCTTCCAGTTAGGACGTTCTCAAAGAAAGAGAGGAAGAAAGAGGACTTGCCTCTGAGTGGGCTTCATCTTATCCTCTCCCTGTCGAAGAATGTCGCTGGACGTGCTAGAGCCCTAACACATCTTTAAGCTTGAACTGGTATTTCCCCAATTTACCACCGAAATTCCCGGCTGTTATTTCCACTACGCCCGGAACCTTCACCGCCGCTTTTATTCCCGCACGCATTGCTTCCTTAACCGCTTCCTCACCGACTCCGTTGATTACGATTTCAAAAACACCGTTAACGTCGGGTGGTATCACAGAGTCCTCCACTTTAGCTCTCAAGGTAGGACAGAACCGCTCATTCGTCGTTGCATGCATGAACTTGTACTTCTTTGAACCTATTTTCGAGCCCGATGAGACAACACCACCGGGGAAGGGGGTTATCGTACCTTCTACATGCCCTATCGCAGAAACCGCCTCCTCAGCAGCCTTTAATGCGGATATCTGGTCCTTCGCGAAGATAAAGAAGTTCCCCCCGGCAACGCCCTCTCTTGCTCCTAAATTCTTCTCCACCACGAATTCACCGCCCATTATGGGCACCCTCGAGACTGCTCTCCCGTAAAGTTCTTCCTCTGATTCGAACCCATCACCGAAGAATTTGAGCTTGAAGCCAATATTGAACTCTTTCTCGGTTTCATCCGCCTTTAGTCCGTTGAATACCGCTGTTGTCGGAGCGGTAAGCACGCATTGCCCTATCCTCGCAAGCAATTGCTCATCCAGTGCCTTATAGCCAAACGTGCAGATCATGATAGAGACTCCTGGTCTTCCATCCGGTGTCTCCTCTGGTGGTACTGTTACATCTATACCCGCCTCTGCGGGGCACATTATTACAGACGTCCCGAAACCCGTCGCCTCTTTCGCCGCTTCAACCGCCCATCGCTCATTCACCGCCGTTATCAACACACGTGCAACCTTTATCGGAAACGCTTCAGCAAATGTATCCACTATTTCTACGCCTTCCAATTCCATCTTTCCTTCACCTTGATGAGGGTAGAGGAGAGCGAAGTACTAAAAGTTTTCTATTTTTATCTCAGCTCCGCTCTATCAATGCTCGTCTCTTCGAATTTTTATCCCTCTGGAGGACAACGCCAATACGACGGAGGTAGTCCCTCGAAAAACCTTTACCATGAATTAATACCTCTATCAAGTCTTCCACCTCGTCGATATCGGTGCTGATAAAGAATGAATCATAAACCGCATAGCTCAAATTCCCCCTCGCCGCCGTTTCTATATGCTTCGAACAACTAATGCCATAGTAAGAGACACAGAAAGCGGACGGCCTTCGCAGGAGTAACGCGTTTGTGCCTCCATTTCTTCCCGGTGCTATCACCACCTCCTCCTCATGCTCGATGAGTTCATTTATGCTTTGAGACGTTGCCAGAGGAATGTCAGCCATTATTATCAGCACAGGCTCCTTTTCCTTGGTTATCACATCGTTGAGCACCTCGTTCAACTCTCTTGCGTCCTCTCTTACACTCAGCTTTAACGTCGATTTTAACTCGGTATCTGACTTCAATTCTTCGGTAATCGCATCCTTTGAAGATGTTGATAGTACCTCTACTTCTTCTATTTTCGACCCAGATACCGCACCTAAAACATCCTTGAGCATTCTTAGAGCGAGCTCTTCTCTTTCCTTTTCGGTTAAAAAATCCCCTAACCTCGATTTTGCATTTTCCTTCTTAAAGGGTATAATCGCTTTCACGTTCCTACTGCTCAACTCTCTGAAAAATATCTCGATATAAGATAGGTTTTTATATCTCCTCAATGAACGAGAGAGGATGGAACGGGTGTAGATCACCATCACTAAAACTACCCACCGGAAGTGCCAGTTTTCGAGAGGGAAATCACATATTTAATGCCTTTTTTCCTCAGTGTTTGACTCGCCAGATCAATTATGCCCAGTTCACTCAGGTGTTCCACATGATTCTTCAGCTCTTCCTCACCCAACCCCAAGGCTTTCGCAGTTGATGCGAGTGCGGAAGGGGAGAGGTCTAAAGCGCCAGCATACATCATTCTCAGTATCTGGCTTTCCATCTCTGGAAGCTTCTTCTCTATTTTATACGCCTTCCGCAATTCCAGGGCATGTCTTAGTAAGGCCTCAGTAGTGTTGCCTTTAGTGATGACGATGGTGGATATCACACTGGTGTTCGTGCTTCCCTCACCGAAATACTCAATGGATAGCGCACCATACTCAGTACCTTTCGAGCTATTCCTTTTTTTCTGCTCCACCTCTACTATATCGTCCCATGCGATTCGCTTATGACTCTCTCGCCCGATTATCCACAATGCTTCGTTAACAATCTTCAAAAGCCCTTTCTCAAACGCTACGTTCTTTCCCCCCGGGAGGGCACCACCTTCGCCCGTATGCGTAAAGTAAATGCTGAATCTGTTGGCAACCATGCGCAGCACCAACTCCCGCTCCACCTCATTGAGCACGTGCTCGTCCGCGGCAAGGTACGTTGAGAGGAGAAGCTCCGACTTTGATCCCGGTTCCTGCGTAGGTAATTTCGCAGTACCGGTATGTTTTATAATCAGGGTATTTCTTTTTTCCCGTATCACATCCCTTATACTGCGTATAGGAATGACGAAGTCCGTTTTCATGCCTTTTCTTAAGAACGGGATGAAGTAGACAAGTTTCATGCCTTTTCTCAAGAATGGAATGATGAAAAGCTTAGATTCCTCTTTGCTGCGGAAGTATAAGCTCCCGTTTTCGAGCACCAACTTTCCTTCACGCCATGTATCATCTCCTGGCAAAGAGAACTGCATTTTCTTCTCCCCCTGAATGGATGGATTTCGAACCTAACCAGATAGAATTAATCCATCGTACATTTAAATTCGAATTGGTCACTTTAAAATCTTACGATAGTTCAAAAATTTCTCTCAATACTTGGAATAAAAACTCAAATAATGGCAGATAAGTTTAAATTATTAGTAAATAATTTTACAATTTTTAAAATTTTTTATCACCACGCGGAATTTTTTTATATCTATATTTATGACTGATTTAATAGATAGAGCTGTTAGTGTTAATAGACCATCTTACCGCATTAACTGAAAAATATCGGCATAGATAAGATAAAGTGAGATATCAAACTTGAGATGATAAATAATGAGAGGAGTGAGGATGAAGTAACCGTACTTAAAAAAGAAATTGAATATTTGAAAGAGAAACTCAATTCCGTCTCAGAGTCAGAGCGTTCACGAGAGATAGAAACACAAAAATTAAAAATACATGATATCGAAGAGAGGACTTGTACTTCATGGCTATTCAGCGAATCAAAGATAGGCAGCGTAATATCTATTTTTTTACCCCTACTCCCCGCAATGCTTGCGTTTGGTTTTGCCCGGTTTATCGTGATTGATATTCTTCTGAGACAGAGTGAGGTGTTTCAAGCGCTAATGGCCCTGGAATTTAACTTTGCTCTGATGTTAAATCTGGTGCCACTCATTGTTTTTATTGGAGTGTATATGGTCGGCTTTAAGATAACCTCTCTTATCGCCGGGAGTATGGTAAAGCATAAAATATTAAAAAGAGAAAGAAAGAAACTGAGAATGTTGGAATTTGGATTTTTCACCACGTTTTGAACTCTGTGTTAGCTCCACTCTTTTCTTGTTCCCTTCTGCATGCTCGACGCTTCTACTGGTTTACTACCTTCACCCTCCTTCCGCTCTCTCCTCATTGGTATGCGCCCGCCAAATTTAGTATACAAAAAGAGCGTTGCAATGACGATTACAACTCCAATCAGTACGTAGATGAGCGAACCAACTATGCCTTTTCCTTCTTTTTTCAAGCCTGATCCTGAAGCTGATTCGTTTGTCTCGTTCACAGATGTGAGACCTGGAGTTAGAGAAGAATTTGTTGGTACGGGGGTCGAGGTTGATGGTTGAGCTGGAGAAGGCGTAGGGGAAGATGGTACGGTTCCCGATCCCATGCTCGAATCAGAGATTATCTTAACATACTCCTTCGAGGGTAACCATCGCCCTTGCGCCTCCTCGGGACTTAATACGAGGTACATTTTTCCTTCACTGTCAACCTCGATTTCACGAGTGTTGCCCAAGAATTTTCCCGCTTTACCAACCAGAACAATCGTATCCCCATCACGGAGAGCGAGCTCAAAACGGCTGTCTACATGCACCATCTCGCCATGCTGAAGAACGTAATACCACGAACTATTAACCCTCGCAACACCCCTCTTCCATTTCCATTCTACACCCTCCTTCGGCTCTTCTAACGGTTTTAAAAATATCAGGTAATTATCAAGATCGGGATGATACCTTACCATATCCACCTTTGCCTTCACCGTGATGTACTCACCGCTATACGCTCCACTCAGGAATTCCTCGTAGGTCAGTGCACGCTCGCTGGGTTCAATAGGAGCAAATCCAAATCCAAATATCTCCTCCCCATCGCTTAGCCCGTCTCCATCAGTATCCCATTTTGTTGGATCTGTTCCATAAATGAATATTTCTTCGTAGTCCGATAGCCCGTCTCCATCAGTATCCCATTTTGTTGGATCTGTTCCATAAATGTGAACCTCATCACCATCACTGAGTCCATCTCCATCCGTGTCCCATTTCGTTGGGTCCGTTTTATAAATGTGAACCTCATCACCATCACTGAGTCCATCTCCATCGGTATCTGAATTCGTAGGGTCGAGTTTGTATGGATACTTCCTTCTTAGGTCCATTATTTTCTCAATTTTACTTGCTATATCGTTTTCATTTGGGTATATCTCCTTCATATGTGCTGGATTACCCGTATCAATATACCAGCATATCTCTTCCAGATCGCTTAGCCCATCTCCATCCGTGTCCTCAGCTAATGGGTCAGTAAAAAAGCCGAATAAACCGAAGCTTTCCGCATAATTCGATATTCCATCTTTATCCGTGTCCTTATCCCAGGGGTCAGAACCATTCTGATATTCCTGAAAATTTGTCCGCCCGTTGTAATTATAATCGAGCTGGGCATCAGATGCATCATATGGATTCAGCCCATGCTCAACTTCCCAGCCATCAGGTATACCATCGCCATCCGTATCCTTGATGAGTGGATGCTGCCCCGATACTGATACCGATGCCAGGACCAGTACTATTCCACCGAAGACAAAGAGTAGCATAACTACTCGAGGTGATTCCCACATATTAATAAATCTCTCAAATAAGTTATAAATAGCCACTCATTATAGAAAAATAATTTATCAATATATGAGAAATAATTTTATCTTGTTACAATACAAACTATCTCAACGAGATCATTGCTCGTTTCCGTGCCCTGCACCATCGTTGCGGCAACTTCGATAAAGTTCTTCTCAATGAGGCTTAACGCCTGACCACTCAGAATGCGAATACCCACTGGCATAAGTTATTAATACAAATAAATGAATATAAGATGGTTAATCCAATTACGCACCGCAATCCATATTTCCCTACCATTCTCTTCCTGTGCTCTGATTTATAAAAATAGTATAAGGAGAGATAAAAGGCGATGAGGAGAATCGGTGCGGAGATCTTCAAAGGCACAGAATAAGGGTGATAATAAAAAGGGTTCAGTTCGTATAGGTTCTCAGTGGTTGCCAGGGCTGTTCTTGTAATGATAAGGTCAAGTAAGTTGAGAATGAAGTAGGGGATGGAGAAGATAAATATTCTATTTGGGTAGTAACCACAGCTCCAACTATCTGGTTTGCTCATCACCGAATAGGTTAGAGAAGGCAGCATATAAGTTTTTCGGTTTTTTAAACCGATATCCGACTTCCAATAGTTCATAAAAGCACTATAAATAGTTTTTAGGCTAACATGCACTAATACTACAGAAAAAATCTGAATATCTGAAAAAAAAATTACAAGATTTGCAATTTTTCTTTGTTTATCTCCTTTTATAACCACAGATTTTCACACAACTTTTTACCTTTGTGGGGCTCTGCCCCATCACGGGCTCTGCCCCACGACCCCACAAGCCCTGTAAGGGCTTAAAGAAAAGCGTTACCAAAAGAATTATTTTCTTAGCACAGGTTCTTTCTCGTAGAAAGAAAGTGGAATTTATTTACCGCAGAGATCACGGAGAGCGCTGAGATGAGATAAATGGTTTTCCTTACCCTCTGTGTTCTCTGCGGGCTCCGCGGTAAACAAGTACAGAAAGTGTTTGTTAAAAAGAAAAAGTGTTGTGTCTGTCTTGTGTAATCTCGTGGTTTTTCTGTTTCAGCTATATTTTTTGCCCACCGCATAGCCAATTGCAATACCACCCGCGGCTATAAGTGCTGCGAACAATATAACGTTCCAGAATACAAACCTCGATTCGCTCACATAGCTGACCATCGGTGCCGTAAGGTAGCCGACCATCATTGCTGTGAGGTAGATGCCCCAGAAACCAACCACCAGTGATAATATACCTGCTATTCCAAGCGCAAAAGAGAAGAGATCTTTCACCATTCTTTGGGCCCCTCCCCGCCCCTATTTAGTTATGCACGCCGATACTTATTATATATATATATATATATATAACATAAAGGACCTGCAGTTTTTGAGTACCTACTTTCCTCCTTCCGCCATTCCACGCAAAGCCGCTCTTCCCAATTCCAGCAGTTCCTCTGCACTCACATCCCCCATCTCTTCCATCGCTTCCTTCAGCACCATGTCCATCTCGTCCTCCTCGTCCTCTTCTCTCAAACTGCTTATAAAATCGTCCTTATCCTCTTTGCTCTCTTCCTCTGTCTCTTCTCCCCATCCCTCTTCTTTGTGCTCCTCTTCTACTGCCGCTTCCACTTCCTCGTGCTCTTCTACTACCTCTTCCACGTCCCCGTGCTCTTCTACTACCTCTTCCTCCCCTTCTTGTAGCCACCACTCCTTCACTTTTGCCTTTTCGCTATCGAAATCCCCGAATATCTCTTCTTCTGTATTATCACTCGTGTCTATCCCTATGCTCTTCTCCTCTTCCCGATGCGATGGTGGAACTACGATATTCCGTTTCTCAATCGCAGGCCTAATTTTTTTAAAATACTCCATTTTTACTTCACATCCCTCCTTATCCTTTGCTCTTTCTTATCCCCCCATTTGCATTGAGAAAATATGATCAGCAAATAGTGGGATGGTGAACAGAACAAGAGCGGACACAAAGAATAAGATAGAAGCGTAGAAGCAGAGCGTATAGTTGCTCCCACCGACTGCGAATTTTGAGGCTAATACATTGGCAATCGTTAGGACGAGGACGATAATGGTCACGTATTTTGCGATGAACGCGAGATCAACGCCCCCTCCGATATTAAAGTAACTCATGCCTGCCGGCATTTGCCCCGCCGCTCCTCCGACCTCTGCTGAATGCTCCTCCATCATCCGTGCTACTGAATTATTGAACGAAAACATTATCCGGTATATGAAGATGAGAACCCCGCACATCGTTGCATGCAGCGGTACCACCAGATTTATGAATCCCGAGGATACCAGCTTCCTCTTCGCTCTTAATATCGCTATTCCCAACGAAGAGCGAGCAGTTACCTCGCCTATCTTTGTCGGATTGCCTCCGAGGTCTATCGCATCTAAGAAGACGCTTGTAAATTTGTTGATCAATTCGGACCCCGTTTCTCCTACAAAATAACGCCAGCATATCTTCGGATTTATTCCGCTCATCAATCGTTTCTGCAGCCTATTCACGGGTTCTTCTAACGAGGCAACCGATTTCTTATCGAGATGCTCCAGTGACACACCGAGCGTAGCCACTGCAGTTCCCGCGATAGTACCAAGGCTCTTTAAAAAGGTTGATAGATCGAAGTCCCTCTTTTCGACCTTCTTCCAGTCCCTCATTCCAGCTACGCCGATCGGTGCAAGCAACGCTGCGAGCACAAGAAATATAATCCAGGGTTCCACTCTTATCACCACTAAAATAAGCGCGGTAATACCGAGCGGGGGTAGGATAATCCTGCTCATCTTTCTCGCCAGTTTCTGCTCCTCCGATTTTATCTCCAGTGAATGCATCATTACTTCGTAAGGAGCTACCCGGTAGATCACGTAAACACCGAAAAAGGTAACGAAACAAAAGAGAGCGCCCGCTAAAAGCGACGTAAGAACGGTATCACCCATATTGAACAGCATGCTGCTTATCAGGAATACCGCAATAATCAGTACTACCGAGACGAGCAGCGCTGCATAGCCATCCGTCCACTTCCTCAGTGATTCTACATCGCTCAGATATTTATTGGTGTACACTTCTACCATTCTCTCTGTTTCGCCGCGCAAGAATTTCTCCTCATCCTCCCCCGTGCCGAACGCATTCGAGAGCCGGATAAGGAAGTCTTTAAGAGCGGAATGATGCGCCTCCCCGGCAGCCACTCGACTTGCAGTCGCATAATCATATCCGTAATTCCGCGTCAACAGATATACCTTTTTCAGTGATTTCGCTGTAATTCCATCTTGTTGGGAAGCGAGCTCGAAGATTCTATTCCTGCTTATATTCGCAGTTGCAATAGATGAGAGGTAGGTGAGTATGTTCAGGAGGTCAAGCATCATTGCCTGATCCTCTTTTATTTGACGCCCGATATCAAAATCGATCTTCTTCTTTATCCTCATTTCCATCCTGTTTTTTCCTCTTAACCCATTTGTACTTTGCACTTTACGCCATACCCTCGTTTTCCATCTTGGATATTACGGAGAAGAGCTCGTAGAAGCCCGTAATCCCGGAATCGTGTATCTTCTTCAATATCCGCGCCTTCTTCTCCAGTTCTTTGTATATCTTTCGCACATTACTCAAAGGAATACCTTTTTTCGGTGCTATTTTTCGCTCCAGCATATACGAATTCAAGTTTCCGGTAAATTCAAAGGTGTCATTGACGGGATTCCACCTGAAAACCTCGATAAAAGAGAAGGAATCGCTATACGTGTCATATCCCACTATTTCATTGACGCTCGTTACTCTTCTGAGCAGCTTACCGTCTGGACCTCTCACGGCATTTTGCATGACCACAAAATTTAAGTTGTCTATATACGTCTTGGGGACATTTATGGGATCCCCCGTGATCCTCTGAATGAGCTTCTCGACAGATGCGGCGTGGAATGTGGACATGGCAGGATGCCCGGTCTGCATTCCCTGAAATACGATACTCCCTTCTACTCCCCGTATCTCACCAACGATTATCTCGTTTGGACGCTGTCGCAGAGCAGCCCTCAGGAGGTCAAACATCTCTACCCTCGAACCTTCCCCTTCCTTCTTCCCCTGCACGGATCTGGTAACTTCTCGTATCCAGTTGTGATGAGGAACCTGGAGCTCAGGGGTTTCCTCGATGGATACGATCTTTGCCAGAGGAGAGATGAACGTAGTCATCGCGTTCATTGTCGTTGTTTTCCCTGACGCGGTCTCTCCTGCGACGAAACAATTCATCCCTTCACGAAGCGCAATCCAGAAATACGCTGCCATTACGTAATCTATAGTGCCAAATTCGATCAGTTGAAGGACGCTGAAAGGAACTTCGCTGAATTTCCTTATCGTAAAATTCGACCCTTGCTTCGATATATCTTTCCCAAGTACGATGTTTATACGGGACCCATCAGGCAAAGCGGCGTCCATAATAGGATTGAAGTAAGAAACTGGTTTTCCGATCTTCTCCGAGAGTTTAATGGCAAATGCGTCCAAGTCCTCTTCATTTTCAAACGTTATCGGTGCTTTCAATGAATCAAATATCCTATGCTCTATGAAGAGGTTCCTTAACCCCGAGCAGGATATATCCTCAATGTTAGGGTCATGCATGAAAGGGTCCAAAATGCCCAATCCCACTTTATCCCTTATCATAAGGTATTTTATCGCTTTGAG
>JACUTR010000059.1 GCA_014859735.1 Candidatus Methanophagales archaeon
CCCCCGCAAGCCCAGGAGGGGCTTACCCGAAAACCCTGAAAGGGTTTATTTCACGAGAAACCCAAGCTTTACCAAAAAAATATTTGTTTTTCTTTTAGCACAGGTTTTCTTTTTGTAAAAAAGAAAAAGTGTTATGAAAGAGGTCTACATATCTCTCAATTTTCATGCGCATGAACCATTATGGGACATGCCGGAGCGGCTGTACAAAGCTACCAGTGATGCCGAACTCGCTGAAATGCTTACTCCTCCAAATTATTTGAGCGCGCGAATGGAGAGCGGGGATGATTTGTATTCGTTCGCCATCCGCGTGAGCAGGGAACTCGATATACCTTTTGGTTTGGAGATCTCCAATGAACTTATCTATCAACTCCAGGCGTATGAAGCTACCCTGGAAACCATTAAAAAGGGCTTTGAAGAGAAATTTCTTCACCCCCTCCTCGGGCATGCTCACCACACGCATATCCAGTTTCTCACCGAAGAGGAGCTCATCCAGGAGATCGAGTGGAACCGAGAAGCGTTACATACCGTCTTCGGTGTGGAGCTTACCAGTCCCGTGGGGTACTTTCCGACAGAATGTTCACTTGAAGCGAGGGCAATACCTGCTCTTAAAGCTTCGGGGGTGGATTATGTGATCTTTCCGCATATCGAAAACCAGGAGCACCTGATAAGAGTGGTCGAAGGAGGGAGTATTTCAGATGTCCTTTTTAAGCCCTTCTCTTTATACTCCCCTGACAAGAGCGATCGAATCATCGCAGTCCCCCGAAGTTATACGGTATCTCAGCAGATTTGGCGGCCGTTAACCAAATATCTGCCGGCGAAAGCGAACTGGCAGGGCTACTGTTTGGGCCTCTTCCCCGTGCTTGATGAGGAGTTCATCACAGGAAAAACCGTGCGCTACCCTATAACCTTTGCTGAAGCGGTTGAAGAATATCTCTCGTTTGTGAAAGATGCACTTTCTCGTTGCCCGGATAACGGTTTATTGCTCTTTGTTCAGGACCTCGAACTCATGGGTGTGGGAAGAGAGATGTTTGAGGTACTGCGAGCAACTTTTAAAAAGCTCAAGGAGAACCGAGAGAAGGAACCCAACGTTATTTTCACCACGCTTCGTGATTATGTGGAGATGTTTTCTGAAACCGAATCCTCGTTGCCGGAAGTGGAGTTCGATAAGATCTGCTGGGCCCCCGAGATACATGGCGAATTGCGAGTGGATGGACTCTATCTCCCGCTGGGAGTGAAACGCTACCGGGATATCTCAGGAAGTGAGATCTACACGAACGACCCCTTTATCTTCTGGACTCCTGGACGGCATCTCATAGATCTCTTTGCTCACTTGATACACACCTGGTTGCGCCTGGTAAAACCATTCCAATTCACATGGGCAACCCTCTCAGATTCAGGATACGACTTATCAGAGCTTGATACCAGGATAAAGATAAAAATTCTACACCTGCTTCAAAAGCGGGCTTGTAACTGGGGCTGGAGACCAGAAGAGGACAGGCAGAAATGGTCGTTCCTTTACGGATACCTGATTTCAAAGGAGTTATTGAGAGTGGATGCTATGGAAATCAAGAGTTACGAGGAAAGAGAGTTGAAGTCGCTCGTTATGTATCCCCTCATCTTTCTGGACATGAGGCTGAGGTATTTAAAAAGGGGGTTGCACGAGCTTGGAACGGAGCATGAAGTGCACGACGCCTGGAAAAACTTCCATATCGCTGAGAAGCTCTCAGCCAAAGTAAAGGAGGATATCGAAGATTTGGTCCACGCGAATAGGCGGTTAATTGAAGGAGAAAAAGGACCTGAAAAGGACATGATCCAGAAAATAGAGGTATTTTGCAAGGATTTTTGCCTGGCTACTGACTCTATTCAGAAGGTGTGGGCAGCATCCCATAATCCTGAGTTCCTGGTAACCGAAATGTATAAGTCCCTTCATGATATATATCCACCTAAGTATCCAGAACTGAAGGAAGAATACGAAAGGGAGGACAAGGAATGATATACTGGGCTCTGCTTCTCCATGCGTACCAACCGCCCACTCAACTCCCGAGAGTGGTCAGGAAGATAGCCAACGAATCGTATAGGCCGTTAATCACGCTGTATAAGGAGATGCCCGAAGCGAAGGTGACCATGAATATTTGCGGGTCACTGACTGAAATCTTATACGACCTCTGTTTCACCGATATCCTGGAAGGTCTGGAGGATTTAGCACGAAACGGGCAGGTTGAATTCACGGGGTCTGCAAAGTACCATCCAATACTACCCTTAATTCCTGAGGATGAGATAAGGAGACAGATAGAGCTCAATGTGGAGACGAACAGGAACTTCTTTGGCGATGCTTTCAAACCCCGGGGCTTCTTCTTGCCTGAGCTGTGCTATGGTAAGGAGATTGTGAAGCCTGTCGCTGAAACCGGGCATGAATGGTTCATTATGAGTGGTATCGGGTGCCCTGCAGAGTGGCCGGTGAATATCATCTATCAGGTAGAATCTGAGGGGAAGAGGATGGCGGTATTCTTCAGAGACGATAGATTAAGTAACCTGGTGGGATTCCAGAAGATGGAAGGGGGCAAACCTTTTTTGGATGAATTACGAAAAGTGCAGTCTGAACGGAGTCTTGAGGATATCTATGTGATAACCGCCATGGATGCGGAAACCTTCGGGCACCATATTTGGCTCTGGGAGAAGCTCTTCTTGATGGAAGCCTACGAAGAGATACAGCAACAGAAATTGTTATCGGTGCAACAGAAGCAGATATTAGAAGAAGCAAAAGGAGAGGTGAAAGCGGTAACAATCTCCGAACTCCTTGACCTGTTTCCTGAGGGTGAGGTCATAGAACCCACGCCCTCTTCATGGAGCACCGCCGCCGAAGACTTAGCGAATGATGATCCCTATCCCCTGTGGAAAGGGAAGGATAACAAGCTCCATTCTTATCTCTGGGAGAGCCTTCAAATCTGTCTTGAGACCGTGCAGAAGGCTTTGGAAGTTGCTGATAACGATGAGTCGAGGAAATATGCCCGGATCGCGCGCCTATTATTGGATCGAGCAGAGCATAGCTGCCAGTGGTGGTGGGCAAGTAAAAGACCATGGTGGGATCTCAACATGATCGCCAATGGCTTACATGAGCATTACCGAGCTATGATTAACGCATACAAAGCGATTAAATCAAGTGGGTGTGCTGAAGAAATAAAGGAGGAGTATTATTACAAGGTATTAGCAGCACGCGAATACCGGGGGAGAATCAGCGACGAGTTGTTCATGTGAAATCGAAGAACCAGCCTACCCAGTTTCAAGCAAGAACAAAAACAACAGCATATAGTCCTTCAGGTGTCGGGTAATTAAAAAGTTCGACCGCACATACTCTCGAGCATTGATACCAATTCTTTTCGCATATTCTTTGTTCACCAGCAATCTCCTTACCCACTGGGAAAATCCCGGTATGCTGTGGCAGAGGATACCACTATAACCATGCTTTATCTGAAGGGGGATACCACCCACCGGACGTGCTAAAACCGGTTTACCCTTCCACAGGGCTTCTGTAACGGTAAGTCCAAAACCTTCTTTGAGCGACATCTGCAGAATGATTGATGATGCTCTCTGAAGTGCGTTGATCTCCAGGTCACTCAAATTGGTAAGGATGTGGATATCCCGGTCATTCTCTGCCTTCTCAGATACCTCGGCCAACACCTTTGCACCTTCCGGGTCATCTGCCGCGCCACCACCTGCTAACGTAAGCTGGCAATCCACTCGCCTCTTTACGTCTCTATACACTTCAAGTGCACCAAAAGGGTCTTTTAAGTAGTCGAATCTGGATATCTGGGTTATTATCGGTTTTTCTGGATTGAGCTCATGCTTCTCCAAGAACGAATCTACGAATTTTGAGGACAATTTTTTGTTCTTCTCGCTCAGTGGGTCTATGGAGGGCATTATAATGAACCGTGGCAGGGGGAGATCCTGTGCAAAGGCGGGCGATGTAAAAACCGCAGCATCATAATGCTCCACAAACCCCTTTATAAAATTCCATACCCGCTCATTCGGAGCTGAGAGGTCTATGTGGCAGCGCCATGCCCACCTGCTCTTCAACGCCTCCTTTACTTTCACCAGAGCTACCGGTTGTGGATCGTGAACAAAGAGTACATCTCCATAGAGCTTCATGTCCCGTAAGTTCTCGTCGGTATTATCGAGAAAGACGGCGAAATCGTCCTGCAATGGGTTCGTGGTTTCATTATGGAGCGCGTTATGGAACCTTTTTGTGGCTTCGAAGAATCGCTCACCACCTTTAATCACATCCCAATGCGCCTCAATGCCCAACGCTCGCAGCAGAGGTATCATTCGGCTGAGGATCTCTGCTACCCCGCCGCCCACCGCAGTGGAATTTACGTTCTGTATTATCTTGCCTTTGAGATTCTCCGCAATAGTATACAGTTCTTCCATGACATAAGAGCCAACGATAGGCTCATACTTCTCCAGATTCGCCATTGCTAGCTAACTAACCCATTCTCCCTATCTTTTCTCTAACCGTTTTTATAATCCACTTCCGCAACTCTTCCAGCGTATAGAAGTAGGGATCTACGCTCGAAATCTTATCGGCGAGCTCGGTATCACCAATACTATCCCGTATCCAGAACGAGAAGTCATTTTCCGCTCGCTGCAACCTGAGTCGCGCATCGAATACATGGAAATATACCGAGCTAACACTCACCTGTTCTAATAACTCTGCGAACTCAACCAGATTATTCGCCACATATCTGGTGGGAAGAATGAAAGTAACCGCTTCGGTGAAAAAAAAATCTTCTCCAGGTGGCGCCTCTCTTCTTCTCACCGCTTCATGTGCCGTGAGGTATTGCTCAATTACCGATATAATCTCTTCACGCAATGCTGGGATACTGGTGAGTCCCGGGATATCGATGCCGTTTAACGCCTCTGCAAGCGTTTTTTCCTGTAGCACTTCTCGTACCCAGTACGCGAAATCGCTGGCGGGTGGAGGGATAACCCAATTGGAGGTGAATAAGAAGTTATGGGTATGATGGTATATGGAGGATTCAGGAACTTCTTTTATCAGTTTCAGCAGCTCTTCTAAGTTCTTCGCCTTCTTTCCCGTATACTGGAGGAGATTCAATTTGGTATAAAAGTGAAATGGCTGTTTTGCTTTACGCTCGTTCATCTGCCTTATCATCCTCCTTGCACTACTTTTATCCCATAGGTATGTGAGGTAATAACTTATGCTAAGATTTTTATGCACGGAAAAATACTAAAAGTTTATGTTAAAAAGTGAAGATCGCATACTAACGACCCATACAGGCAGCCTACCCAGAACTGCTGAACTGGTCTCATTACTCAACAAAAAAGACGCAGGAGTAAAGATAGACCCGGAGCAGTTCGAGAAAGTGGTCAAAGATTCGCTGAGAATAGTTGTGTTAAAGCAACAAGAAGCAGGTATCGATATAGCAAATGACGGAGAACAATCAAGAGTAGGCTTCGACACTTATGTATACAACAGAATGACAGGATTCGGAGGAGAGGGGATTAGAAGTCCAATTCAAGATTTAGAGGAGTTCCCCGAATATGCTGAGAAGGCATTCCCAGCCGTTGGCGTTAGAGTGACGAAAACACCCAAAGCCATCGCACCGATCAAGTACACCGATCTCTCCTCTGCACGAAAAGAAATAGAGGACTACAAGGAGATATTATTAGAGACTTCTGCGAAATTCAAAGAGTCCTTCATGACCGCCGCATCACCTGGGGCAATAGCAGGTATTCTCCTCAATGAGTACTATGAGTCACACCGTGACTATGTTTTTGCTCTGGCGGAGCAGATGCAGAAAGAGTACGAGTTCATAGTCAACTCGGATCTCCTTTTACAACTGGACTGCCCGGATCTCGCAATGGAGAGACATTGGATGTTTAAAGAGCTCTCCACGCCAGAGTTCAAAGAGATTGTCATTCTCCACATAGAGGCGATTAATCAAGCGATCGAAAATATACCAAGCGAGAAAGTAAGACTACATGTCTGTTGGGGGAATTATGAGGGACCTCACCACAGGGATATAGCACTCGAAGATATATTGCCCGACATCTATAGAGCAAAGGTGGGAGCCCTATCCGTAGAGCAAGCCAATCCCAGGCATCAACATGAGTACCGCGTTTTCCATGATTATCCCTTACCCAAGGAGAAATTGCTGATTCCCGGGGTAATCGATGTTAAAACAAACTTTATAGAACACCCTGAGGTGGTAGCTAACAGGATAAAAAGAGTAGCTGAAGCTGTAGGGGACCCGAGTAAAATAATCGCGGGTACAGATTGTGGTTTCGAGACATTTGCCGGATGGAGACTCGTAGACACCAATATCGCTTGGGCAAAACTGAAATCATTGTCAGAGGGCGCAAAGCTAGCTTCGGCCGCACTGTTCTAACTGCATTTGCCTCTGAAACTGGATAAAATTGTTTGAGGAAAAACATTGAGGAACTGTTGCGGAGGATAAAATAATTCGTCGCTCATAGCCGCCCTATTGCTCTTAGAAAGCCCTCCCCTTTTTGAAAAAGATCGATTCATCCCCGCTCTTGATGCACAGGACAATAATAGGCGGTACGGCCGGAGACTTTGATCTGTTTCAGTTCACTGCCTTATTCCAACCATAGCTCCACCCAGCGGTGCCTACGAAAATCTCAGTCATGGTAATACAGACATAAAGGGTTATAACCTGTATTTTTTGTAATAATTGTAATATATGAACCTAAGCATCGACCTCCACCCGGTGGAGGATAAAAATCCCGCACTGACCCGGCATGCCATTATCAAAAGACCACAGGCTTCATGGTCTCAATCAGTCTTCTCTGTCCCTTTTGGAAACAAAATCATTCCTAACCGGGATTACCCCTATGAAGGGCTATCCGTGTTACTAAGTGGAGAGAATTATCACTTCCTCGACGGAATAGCGGTCGGAGTGAAGAAAGATGGCGAATATGTGGCGCTTTCAGCACAGAACGTGAACGTTTCGCCATGGAAGATGAGTTACTCGTACGGAAATGAAGCAGAGCGCGTAAAGCTCACGACCAGTTACTATTTGATGAATATTGGAGCAAAGCAAAAGGGTATCACTGCTTGCCTTGCCCTTGCGCTTGAAAGCACCGCACCACGCCCTTACAGGGCTTTCGGGGTGGTAGGGGCGGAGCCCCTACATGAGCGGAGCCCCACAGCGGTGGTAATCGAGCCGATCGTGGATATACGACACATGTATGACCATTCAGAGCCAGAGTGGCATTTCTCCACTGCGTTACATGACGGAATGCTGATCCGGCGGGATGAAAAATGTATCTCGATTAGAACGACAAACGAATGCAAGGTCAGAACATGGAAGAAGGAACTCGAGTGGTGGTATAAACTCGGCTCTGGATTCAGAGAGAAAGCAGATGGCGGTGTGGTATTCAAAGGTGAAATAAAAAAGCCTGTATCGTTAGGTGAGCTGGAGATTGCTTTTGATGAGACTTCAACTGCCCTGCTCATCATCTCATGCAGCAATTCAGAAGCTCATCTCGAATGGCTCTATGAACGGGGGAAGGATTGGTTGAGCGACGAGGCTGAGGAAGAGAAGAGCGCGAAAGAACTTGTGCAATCGCTCGGTGTCAACGATGCTGCAATTGCTTTCCGAGCACTTGCACTCTCCAGATTCGGGATGCTCGTGGATAACCAATTTTTCTACGAAGCGGGTGATTTCTGGTTCAGAACGCCCTGGTTCAGGGACCAGTTTGAGGGGATCATAAACAATATCGAGACGTTCATTCGTATGGGACATGCCGAGAGGATACGGAATATTATCCTCCATTCGTTCGAGTATCAGGACAAGCATGGTAGAATACCCAATAGATTCCCGGAAAGAGCACATGAGAAATTGGATTATAACAATGCGGATGCCACGCTGCTCGCATTTATCGCGGCAGGTGAGTTTTTAAAAAGGAATTGGGATGATGATCTTGCCACCCTGATTTTAAATAGGGCTGAGTTCACCATCTCGCGGTTCACACTGAACGATGTGAACATGGTAAACGGTGCACCGGTTCTGCATGAAAATGGGCTTGTTTCGGTCGTTCCCTGGCATTCGTGGACCGATTCGAGCCGCGAAGTAGAAATAGGCGGCAAAAGAATGAACGTTTCGGTAAGAATACCAGATTCCTGGTGTGATGAACGGGAGGAAGACGAACTGAACAAGCCGAAGTATTTCCTGCCTGAGATAAATGCGGAATGGATAAAAGTGCTGAGCCATTGTGTGAAGATCTCAACAAAGACCGATTCTAAAAAAGAGACCTTTTTAACGTTATTAGAAAGAGCCAAAGCAAACTTCAAACCCGTATTCTGGGATGCTGAAGAGGATATTTTGTACAATCTCGTAACGATAGATGGTAAAAAGGATAATACGCAGGGGTCACCCGCTGTGGTCGCATTCTCTTTGCTGCTGAATGAGCATATCTTTTCTCGCCGCGAGTTAATGAAATTCATCAAAGGTATGAAGGAGAATTTGTTGGTGGAAAAGAATGGCGTTCCATTCGGGATACTGGTGAAGAAGTCCCCAAAGAGGATATATTATGGCGATGGGGAATACCATGAGGCGGTGGTCTGGCCGAGAGATACACCATACCTTATAAGACTTCTGCGGTATGCGGGAGCACTCGAAGAAGAAACTGTGGAAGGGTTACTGAGGAGTAATTTGGAGCATCAAATGAAGGAAGGCTTCCTGTTTTACACCAGCGAGTTGTTCAGCCCGGATAATGGAGCATTGGTGCCGGTTAAGAACCCGGTTCAGTTCTGGTCGCAATGGGTGGACCCGTTTTTGGTGTATAAATAAATTTTGGCGGACTTTGTGCTTGCAAAAGGGTTTAGTTTCATACGATTACTGATTCGGCTGTCACTGGACAGATTATTACGAGAAAAAGATATCGTTGAGCACTGGAAGACCCTTTAACTTTGCTTTTCCAGACCCTTCTTTATCTTCCAAAGAGGATAAAACCTTATATACATACCAAACTCTAAAATTAGAGGAGGGGATAAGGGAAGTGGAGTGTGAGGAGAACTAACGGAAATGGTAAAGAAGAGCATCTGCCTTGCTTTTGAGGTTCATCAGCCGTTCAGGCTAAGAAATGACTTCTTCTGGACTAAACAGATGTTCAAGCGAAGCGTGAAGGGAGGAGACCTCTTCGATTATTACCTCTTCGAAGAAAGAAACAGGGAAGTGTTTGAGAAAGTAGCGAGAAAATGTTATTGCCCTACCAATGAGCTGATACTGAAGTTGATAGACGAATACAAGGATTTTAAAGTCGCCTATAGCATCTCTGGCGTGTTTGTCGAGCAATGCGAGAGATACAGGTTGGGTAAGGAGATATTGGAAGATTTCCGGCAGCTCGCGGCGAGTAGAAAAGTGGAGTTCCTTGATCAAACGTATTACCATTCGCTCGTAGGTCTTTATGAAGAAGAAGGTGAATTTATCGAGCAGGTGCGAATGCATCGAGACTCAATGCGAGATTTGGTGGGATACAACCCCACTTTTTTTGAGAACACCGAACTGCTGTACAACAACCGTGTAGCGAAACTCGCGGAGGGGATGGGTTATCGCGGGATCCTTGCCGAGGGCGTGGAGCGGGTATTGAACGGGCGGTCACCGAACTACGTCTATGAGCCCATCGGCTGCAAGAACCTGAAAGTGCTGCTCAGGGATTACCATTTAACAGACGACGTAGGGTTTCGATTCTCTCTGAAGAGCTGGAACGAGTATCCGTTGAGTGCCTCTAAATACGCATCGTGGCTCAATGCAACACCGGGGCAATGTATAACCATCTTTTTGGATTACGAAACGTTTGGAGAGCATCATTGGGAAGATACCGGGATATTTGAGTTTCTACGTGATCTCCCCCGGCAGGTATTGAGCTATGAAATGGATTTTTCAACCCCTTCCGAGATGGTAGAGAGGTATAAGCCAATAGGGGTAATAGATGTGAGGAATTTGGAGACGACGTCCTGGGCTGATGTGGAGAAAGACACCTCGTGCTTCATTGGAAATACCATGCAGTGGGCATGTTATGAGTATCTGAGATGGCTTGAACCGTATGTGAAGGAGTCAAAGGATGAAGAACTGCTGAAGATATGGCGATACCTCGGCATAAGCGACCACCTTTATTATATGTTCACGATAGGGGGTGCATCAGGTGACGTACATAGTTATTTCTCCCATTTTGCAAAGCCCTACGATGCTTTTGTCACGTTATTCTCCATCATTCACGATCTCGACGTCCGCTTACGAGCGGCGATTAAAAAGGCGGAATATCCTTTCGTTTTTCGCGATGGGGAGAAGGTATGGAGTTTAAAGGGATTGTGTGAGTATATAAAGAGGAGATCGGGAGCGGAAGCAGAAGCGAATATAAGAGGATATATGGAGCGGGGGGATTTTGAGCTCTGGATACGGGAAAGTGTGGGGGATGCGGCGATTGCGAAGGAGGTACGAAATTTAAGTGTAAGCATGAAGAAGCAGAAATACGATGGAGATGAATTACGAGAGCGGATATCTGAGATTCTTTGTAAGGGATGAGACTGCTACAATATATGTAAGTATACAGAACAGTATTTGTTTAGCTCCCTAAAAAATCCCAAATCCTAATATATACCAATACTACCA
>JACUTR010000060.1 GCA_014859735.1 Candidatus Methanophagales archaeon
TTAGAATAAAAAGGGGAATACAACGTATAAACTTACCCCTTTATTATTTTTTATTTTATTATACTTGCCTTACTTAATAAATGAACTAAAATCAGGTGATGGTAATTAGAATTGTTTTATGAGCTATCTTTAGCAGTAGAATATGAGAGGTTCGCTCTTATTCTGTATTACTCGCATTTTGATAAAAAGAGATATATATGATAAAATAGTGGAATTATGAAAGAATATAAATGCAAGTATTGTGGCGAAGTTTTTGAGAAGCCATTGCTATTGGCTCGACATGTGAGGTCTACGCATAAAAGAGCAAAAACAAGAGAAAAGAAAGCGGTTGCGATAGGAAAAGAGTCAGAACAGATTAACAGAACTATTGAAGCCATAGGTATTCTGAAGGGATTGCAGGTATCGCCTAATCTGAGTGCAGAGGAGAAGAAAATCTTAGGCGATGTGTTAACAAGGATAGAGGAACTTTTGACATATACACTAAAGAGTAAATAACGGAATAGCAGAAGAGATTGCATCTTGAATCAGGTCTCAGAAAAGCATTTTGAGGATAAGTTGGGTGCTATAAGAGCTATGCTCATATGATTATGGGTGATAAGCCCTTCTCACCGCTTCTTTCATAGCCCACGACAATAAAAAGCGCAACTTCTCCTCCTAGAACTTTCCTAATTAGACGCTCTAGCGACTTTTTTCCGGTTGTTGCCAACGATACCAATCCGCCGATTGCAGAAGCGGCTTCAGATGTAGGCTTTTCCACTTCTTTCTCCCCTTTCATCTTCTTTATTTGTTAAGGAAGGGAACTATCCCTTACACGTTTTAGTTTTTGAAAAGACTCTATCTTAAAAGATACTAAATCTGCATATACTTATAAACATTTCGCATTATTTCAATAATGCGAAGTAATCAACCACAACGAAGATGAAAAGAAGGCATTTACGCCAAACCTCATGGTTCAATTAACTCTTTCTGATAGGTGCGAAAAGGCGGAACTGGATTATCTTAATTCTGAATTTAGTTTATCCTTTCAACACCTTCCTCATATCCTCCAATCCCCTGGTGTTCACCACGTCCTTCGCTTCAAGCCATCCACGTCGCGCAGTTGCCACGCCATACCGTATCACATCGCGCATCTGGAGCGCATCGTGCGCATCGGTCGAGATTGCGACCAGAACACCATACCCCTTCGCCATCTTGCAGTGGAGATCGTTAAGGTCAAGCCGGTCGGGGAACGAATTCAGTTCGAGGATGGTTCCGGTACGCTTTGCAGCCTCCATGAGCTTTTCCATATCCACCTCGTACGGATCCCTCTTGCCTAACAACCGACCGGTCGGATGCGCAATGATATCCACGTTGGGGTTCTCCATCGCACCAATGATTCGGTTCGTCATCGTCTCCCGGTCCTGCGTGAATTTCGTGTGAATCGCACCGACGACCAGATCAAAGTCCTTCAAGATCGCATCCGGGAAATCCATAGAGAAATCTGACTTGATATCCACCTCTACGGAGTCTAAAACCCTGAACCGGGTACCTTCAGATTCAAATTGCTCGTTTGCTTTTACTATCTCCTCCTGCCTCTCTGCTATTTCATCCTCAGTCAGTCCACCCGCTATACCGACTGCTGGGGAATGGTCCGTCACGGCGATATACTCATAACCTAACCCGAGCGCCGATTTCGCCATCTCCTCGACGCTGTTCTTGCCGTCACTCCACCTGGTATGCACGTGCAGATCGCCTTTCAAATCGCGTATCTCCACCAGCCTGGGTATTCTGTTCTCCTTAGCCGCTTCGACCTCACCCCGGTCTTCTCTCAGCTCCGGTGGGATATACGCGAGCCCCACGCTTTTGAACACGTCCTCCTCGTTCTCACCACCTATCCGCTCCTCGCCCCGGAAAACGCCGTATTCATTGATCTTTAACCCTTTCTTCACGCCTAATTCCCTGATTCGGATATTATGCTGCTTCGAGCCCGTGAAATAATGAGCTGCGGCACCAAATGAAGCGGCATCCACCACGCGTACATCCGCATTGATGCCCCGTATGATAACCGCGGATTTCGTCTCTCCTTTTGCGAGCACGTCCTCCACGCCCTCTAAACTCGTAAACGCATCCATCACCTCCTTCGGTCGCTTCGAGACCACCAGAATATCGATGTCCCCGATCGTCTCCCGCATCCTCCTCAAACTGCCCGCAACCGTTATTCGCTCCACCGCAGCCAGCTTCTTCAACTCGTTCACGATTGATTCCGCATACGGAAGCGCGTTGTAAAGCAATACGCGCCCTTTATAACCCCTGTATTGCTCTATCCCTTTCAATATGTTCTCCTCTGCCTTGGCACCCAATCCGGGTATTCCTGCGAGCTTATGCGCTTTCGCAGCCGCCTCTAAGTCCTCGACACTATTGATCCCGAGCTCCTGGTGCACCTTCGCGATCGTCTTGGGGCCAACCCGAGGGATTGACAAGAGCTCCAGTAAGCCCGCCGAGACTTCACGCATGAGCGCTTGATGCTTCTCGCAATCCCCGGTTTGTGCGATCTCTACAATCTTCTTCGCAATCCCTTCTCCTATTCCCGGTATCTTCCTCAGCTCGTCCACTCCGCCGCGTTCCGCGATCACCTTCAAGTCCTGTGTAAGGGTTTCGATCGTCCGGGCTGCTCGCCGGTACGCTCGTATCCGGAACGGATTCTCACCCTTCAGTTCCAGAATATCCGCAATCTCATCAAAGATCCGGGCCATATCGAGGTTGAGCATCGTTTGATATAGCTACCGTTATTCGTGCAGCTATTTTACTTAAGCCTCTTTCACCATCTCTCTGAACGCTTCTTCAGTTATGATCTTCACACCGAACTTCCTTGCCTGCTCGAACTTGGAACCTGCTTCCTCGCCTGCGACCACGTAATCAGTCTTCTTCGAGACGCTTGACGCCACTTTCCCTCCCAGCCGCTCTACCATGCTCTTCGCGTCCTCGCGCGGCAGAGAGATGCGTCCGGTGAAGACAAACGTCTTCCCTGCCAGAAATCTTTCCACTCCCTCTCCCACTTCACGGGCCTTCTTTTCATACCGCACCCCTGCCCGTTCCAGCTTCGCTAACAATTCCTTCGTGCTCTCCTGCTCGAAGAAGAGGAGAATGCTCTTCGCGACCTCCGGGCCGATCTCCGGTACGCGGATCAAATCTTCATACCTCGCGTTCCGCAATTCGTCCATATCGTTGAACTTGTCAGCGAGCAACGATGCCGTATGCTCGCCCACATGCCGTATCCCCACTGCATGGAGGAGTCGGGAGAAGGTCGTCTCCTTGCTCGTTTCGATCGCATCCAGTATGTTCTGTGCTAATTTCTCACCCATCCGTTCTAACTTCAAGAGAGCCTGTTTCGTTAAGGAGAACAAATCCGCAGCATCAGAGACCATTTTTCTATCCACCAGCTGCTCGATAAGCTTCTCTCCCAGCCCCTCGATATTCAGTGCTCGCAGCGATGCGAAATGTCTTATTCGTTCCTTTAACTGCGCGCTGCATGAAACCCCGATACACCGCACAATCGGCCCCTCTTTGAACACGTCCGCTCCGCAGACCGGACATCTCTCAGGCATCCGGAATTCTTTCTCCACGCCCGTCCTCTTCGATTTTATCACACTCACAACCTCTGGGATAACGTCACCTGCTCGTTCCACCACCACGGTATCGCCAATCCGCACGTCCTTCTTCCTCAGCTCATCCTCGTTATGCAAGGTCGCCCGACTTACCGTCACCCCGGCAATCTGCACTGGCTCGAGTACCGCAACCGGCGTGAGTGCGCCGGTTCGTCCCACTTGCACTAGTATGTCGTTCACCTTCGTAAACTCCTCCCGCGCCGGGAATTTGTATGCAAGTGCCCATCGCGGGCTCCTTGAAATCGCTCCGAGCGAGTCCTGTTGCGCTATGCTATTTACCTTCACCACGACACCATCAATCTCATAATCCAAATCGTCCCGTTTCTCCTCCACTTCTTTATGGTACGTGATTACCTTCTCGATACTCTCAAACCGTCTGATCAAAGGATTCACTTTGAATCCTATCCGTCGCAGATAGTCCAATACCTCCCACTGCGTTGAAAACTCCTTTCCTTCCGCTCTGCCGACCCCGTAGGCAAAGAAATCAAGCGGGCGAGAAGCGGTAACCCTCGGGTCAAGCTGTCGTACCGAACCCGCAGCCGCATTCCTCGGATTCGCAAACATCTTCTCCCCTTTCTCCCCTAACTCCTCATTCAGCTCCTTGAACTTGCTCAGAGGCATGAAAACTTCCCCCCTTACTTCTAACAAGGGCGGAGCCGCGTCATCGGAAAAAATACGCAGTGGTATTGTCTTTATCGTCTTCAGATTCTGTGTTATATTCTCCCCGGTATACCCATCTCCTCGTGTACTTCCTACAACAAAACTGCCAGCCTCATATATCAGTTCCATAGCCAATCCATCGATCTTCGGCTCCACCACATACTCGAGCTCCTCTCCTCCGAGCATCCTTCTCACCCGGTCATCGAAATCTTTCACCTCCTCCTCGGCAGTAACACTATTCAAACTCAGCATCGGTACGCTGTGCTCGTAGGTACCAAATTCCGCCAGAGGCTCTGCTCCAACCCTTTGCGTTGGCGAATCAGCCGTTATCAGATCTGGATACTCGCGCTCACGCTCCTCTAACTCCTGAAAAAGTCTATCGTATTCAGCATCCGAAATCTCAGGCTCATTCAATACATAATACCGGTAGTTGTGGTAGTGTATCTTCTCCCTTAAATCCTCTATATGCTTCTTTAGTACCTCTTTTTCTCCTCCACCACCCATATTTATATATATTAGGTCGGTGAATAAAATAATAGAACTATGGCGCAGGAAAACGAAAATGAGGAGATGTTAATACCCAGCACTGAGTACTTAGCGAGTGGCGTTCATATAGGCACGCAGCAAAAAACCGGTGACATGAAGAGATTCATCTATCAGGCAAGACCAGATGGCTTGTATCTGTTAGATATAAAAATGATGGATAGACGGCTGAGAATAGCAGCACGGTTTTTGGCAAATTACGAGCCTTCTTCTATACTGGTTATATCCGCACGAGAATATGGGCATCATCCGGTGAGCATGTTCGCTAAGGTTACGGGAGCAAAGGCAATAGTCGGCAGATTTATACCAGGAACTCTAACGAACCCTGAATCAGCATACTTCACCGAGCCTGCTATACTGGTCGTGACCGACCCGATGACCGATGAGCAGGCGTTAAAAGAAGGGGTGAACGCTGGTATACCTATCGTGGCGCTTTGTGACACGAATAATTCTTCCACTAACATCGATCTCATCATTCCCACGAATAACAAGGGGAGAAAGGCGCTTGCCGCGGTTTACTGGCTCCTTGCACGGGAGATGCTGAGGGAGCGGTATCGCAAAGAGGGTAAAGAAGAAGAATTCACATTCGATTATAAAGAGGAGGATTTTGAGGCGGAGATATAAACTAAACTAAACTAAACTAAACTAAACTAAACAAAACGAAAGGGCAAAAATGAGAAGAGCGGTAGTAGCAGGTGCCTTTTATGAAGGAGAACGGAGAAGCTTGGAGAACCAGCTACAAAATTGCTTCTCTGGTATAACAAGAGAAGAGGACAAGGGTATTCTCGGTGCTGTCGTTCCTCACGCAGGATACCTGTATTCTGGCAGAGTGGCGGCGAGTGTCTATGCTAAACTTCCCCGGGCAGATATCTTTCTCATTCTCGGTACTAATCATCAAGGTATCGGGTCGCTGGTTGCTGTCTCAAAAGAGACGTGGTCAACCCCTTTAGGGGACGTGGAAGCAGACGAAGCGTTTGTGGATGGTCTATCAAAACGGATCATTGATGTAGACGAAACTGCGCATAGCTACGAGCATTCCATCGAAGTTCAACTCCCTTTTCTTCAATATCTCTTTGGTAAAAAATTCCACTTCGTTCCTCTTTCTATCGCGTTAACCGATGAGGATACAACGAGGGAGATTGGAGAAGACCTGGCTAACACGATTGCTCAAATCGAGAAAAAAGTGGTTGTGCTCGCATCTTCGGATTTTACTCATTATGAACCCGATAGGATAGCGAGAGAGAAGGACGGATATGTGATAGAAGCGATAAAAGAGTTGGATGTTGCGAAGTTCTACAAGAGGGTGTATGAACGGAACGTGACCGCATGTGGCATTGCCCCCATCGCTGCGATGATGCACGCCGCAAAGAAGCTCGGTGCAACGGAAGGGAAGTTGATTAAATACGCAACAAGTGCGGACATCACGGGCGACCATCGTGCCGTTGTCGGATACGGTGGCATCATAATCATTTAATTTTTAACCCCTCCTCGTCTCGTAGGTATGGTATCGTAGTATGCACCGAAAAAACCTAAAGCACGCCCTGGTTCCTGCCTGTCGGATGTTTTTTGATGAATTTTTGATGAGTGACTTCTTTGTGCAGGAAGATGGAATGCCGTTTCTTGTTACCCCAACCGGTGCAAAATGTAATAGGCTCTTTGGCGTTGGAGAAGTACGAGAAGTGGAGAAAAGAGGAAAGATATTCCGGGTAACCATAAACGACTCGACCGCCTCCTTGAATATCTATACCAATAAGGGTATTGAACGGGGAAGGATTATCAATGCAAATGAAGACGAAAAAGGGACTTTTATCACTTTTCTCGGCACGGTACGTCTGCGCGAAGGTGTGGGGACGGGGAAACGTGCTATCATACTGGCTGAAGAAGTGAGAGCAGCAGAGGAACGTGAACGAAATGGGTGGATACTAAACACCGCATGGAGGACAATAGAGAGGATAGAGCTACTTCGCTCAAAGAAACAAGATAGCATGCATGTGGATACGGCCATTTTAAAAGAAGCGCTGGAACATTATGCAATCGACGATGATAAACTGGATGCCTTAGCACGCACCGCAATAAACGCCGTAAAGCGCATGTGGCAGCAGTACCATGAAACGAGACAGGAGATGATAGTAGAAATGGTAAAGAAGGCTGGAAAGAGCGGTATGGAACGTGGGGAGTTAGTGAGAGAGTTAAAGAAGCAGGGGTTAACTGAGGAGTTGGTAGATGACATAATTGACACCCTTATCCAGGAGAAGAGATGCTACGAGCTTGATAGTGGAGTTCTAACGTGTTGATTTAATCTTAACCACAATATAAAGGTATAAAAACGGAGAACGGAGTAAGCTCACTTAAAAACCAGCATACTGTAATTTTTACCATAATACCATGGAGAAGAGACCATACGAGTTCGAGTTGGAGCGGATAAACGCGTTGATAAAAGAGCGAGGAGCGAGAAGAGTTGGACTCCAGCTCCCGGAGGGTCTTAAAACAGTGGCGATTGAGATTGCTGCTGAGATTTCAACCGAGACTGGAGTGGACGTGATACTATCCGGGAGTTCGTGCTATGGTGCATGCGATGTGGATGAGAAGCTGGCGAGAACCGTGGATATCCTTCTCCATTTCGGACATTCTGAAAACACATTTAGAAAACACTTTCTTTCTAAAGAAAGAACCTGTGCTAAGAAAGAGTATAATTCTTTTGGTAACGCTTTTCTTTCTAAGAAAAGGTTTGTGCTGGAAGAAAATTATCAAGAAAAGGTGGTTTTCATAGAACTCAGAAGCACCGTTGACATTAAGCCGGTAGTGGAGAGCGCTGTAGCTGAACTAACCGGGGACTGCGCCGGATTAGTGGCGACGGTGCAGCATGTTCATGCCTTGAACGAAGCAAAAATAGTGCTCACTCGTTCTGGAAAGAAGGTGATAATAGGTAAATCGAGTAACGTAACATACGATGGTCAGGTCTTGGGCTGTGAGTTCTCTTCGGCACTAGTTCCCTGCGATGAGATTCTGTTTATAGGCAGTGGAAGTTTTCATCCTGCTGGACTCGCTCGATATACCGGGAAGCGAGTAATTGCGGCTGACCCGTTCACCATGCAGATAAGCATATTTGAGCCGGAGACCATGAGGAAAAAGCGATATGGCGTGATCGCGCGAGCACGGGATGCGAAGTCCTTCGGGATAATCGTGGGTATGAAAAGCGGTCAGTTTAATCTCAGCGAAGCTCTTGCGTTGAAGCGGAAAGCCATAGCGAAAGGGTTAGCTGCTCATTTGATTGCGATGGATGAGATAACTGAAGCGAGCTTGCTTGGCTTTAAGGTCGACGCTTTTGTGAATACTGCATGTCCACGGTTGGCGGAGGATTACGTTCATTTTAATAAGCCTGTTCTTTCTGTTAACGAGTTTGAGGTGGTTATCGGCGAACGGGGCTGGGAGGGTATATGGCCGTGAATGCGATGCTCAATAAGTGTGGTTCAGCAGACGGTGATCAATTTATGAGAGAATATCAAAACTAGGTTTATTAGTCGAAAGTAATTTTTAAAAGTAACAATACCATGGCACTCGGCGTTATTGGTGGAACCAGTTTAGTTGGTACGAAGCTTGTTGAAGCTGCGAAGGAGAGAGAAGTTGATACACCGTATGGCACCGTTTACCTCCTCGTTGCTACGGTACACTCACAGGAGATTGTATATATCCCCCGACATGGTAAGGATAGCACCATCCCACCGCACAGGATGAATTATAAAGCGAATATCCGGGCATTCAAGGAGTTAGGCGTAGAGGAGATCATCGGGGTTACCTCGGTCGGCAGTTTAAAGCGTACGATACCACCACAATCCCTGGTTGTTCCTCACGATTACATAAGTCTCTGCAGCATACCCACCTTTTATGAAAACGAAATCGTTCACGTTACACCGGGCCTGGATGAAGTTTTGAGGAAGCGCGTCATAGGCGCTGCACGTGATTTAGGCATTGCGATCATCGACCGAGGCGTGTATTTCCAGACTGTGGGCCCGCGGCTCGAAACACGAGCGGAGATCAACCTCATGAAAGATTATGCGGACGTGGTGGGGATGAATATGGCTTCGGAAGCGACGCTCGCAACGGAGTTAGAGCTCCGGTACGCGAATATAAGCACGGTGGATAATTATGCACATGGTATCATCGCCGATGAAGCATTGGACTATAAAGATATCATAGAAGCAGCGTCGAAAAGCAGGGAGAATGTGGAACGGGTGCTCGCGAAGGTGATCGAGGAGACGTTATAGCTTGAGCATTAGTTCTGATAGACTTCTTTTCAGAAACTGTTGAGAGCTCTTCCTGTTGTTCAATCGGAACGCGGGTGTTGCGAAGTATATGGAGAAGATTGGAAATTCTTCTCTTCTTCTCCAAACGCTTCAAGATGTACCTCGATTGCTTCCTTCAGATTTGCCATGAGTTCGTCGAGCGTCTTTCCGTAGGAATAACATCCCTTTAGCGAGGGGACGGTGCCAATAAAAACGCCATCCTCATCCCGTTCGATTAATACGATGTAGCTTCGTTTTGTCATTTTCTATCTCTACTGCATTGTTGGTCTTTTATCAATTTAATAGTATCGGACTTTTTCCCTTCACATAAATAGATGATCTTCTCACCTTCGTTTGACACGCCAAACACATCTGCTCTGAGGCTGGTTCTTCCTCTCTTCAAACTTATATAGTGGGCAAATTCTCCCTGTTGGTCATTTTACCGCATCATAAAATACTGCTAAATCTCATCAACTTTTCTTAATACTTCTTCTATTAGTTCACCGTCCACGTAGTAACCAACCTCTAATAGTCCATCTATACATTCCTTAACGCTTTTTATGATGCTTTTCTTTTTAGCTTCTACAAACAAACCAATTGTACCTCTGATTTCGAGTCCGAGTTTCCTTGCAGTATTTCTACCCCTTCTTTCATCGATCAATATTCGAGCACCTGAGTGCAGTGCCAGTGCAATCGCCTCTGCTTCACCATCATCAACCACAAGCATGAGTGCCTTCACAAACTTTTTTGCTTCGCAAAAACCTTTACTAAAAATAATGGTTTCTTTGGTAAAGCTTTCTTTTTAAAGAAAGGTTTGTTTTGAACAAAACCGCTAAGGGACCAGTATCAGAAACAATCATATTTCATCAAGTTCCTCTTGTAAATCCTCCACAGTGATATTTGTGTAGCTGATCTTCCTTTTTCCTAACTCGTAGAGGAAATCCCAAAGTGTTAACTTTGCAGTATCCGCAGCTTGTTTCAATGTCATTTTACCCTCTCTGTAAAGCTCAGCGGCTAAAGCTATCCTCGCTTCGTCTTCGTTAATATCCCCTATCAATGGAACTTCCAGCTTTTTTATCGCCATATCTATAAATTTAAAATTGGATTTCAGATTTAAAAGTCTTCCGAATTGGTGATGAGACGTTGCCAATAAAAACACCATCCTCATCTTTTTCGATTAATACGATGTAGCTTCGTTTTGTCATTTTCTAACTCTATTGTATCATTAGTATTTCGTTAATTTAATATAAGAGCATCGGACTTTTTCCCTTTTTCAGTCCTTCTTCTGTGAAGCATATTCTTTTGGGTCTTCAAGAATTTTTTCACCGCCGGATACAAGTCCTTTTCGTGCATTTTAAGCTCCAGTATACATTCTTGAAGATTCAGCCGATTCACACTCGAAGTACGACAATTTTGTACTAATCAATAATAGGGGATTCTTCTATCAGTATTATGGATTTTCCATGGGAA
>JACUTR010000146.1 GCA_014859735.1 Candidatus Methanophagales archaeon
TTCATTATGCGCTGGTATAATGATGGATACAGTAGGTGTAAGTTGCTCGGTATTCGTATTCTTCATCTCTTCTTTCAAACCCTCTCTATGTCTGTATACCCTCTTTTATAAGGTTATATCCAATCCTTTTAGGGCTTCTTTAATCTCTTTAACTGAGATTTCTTCCCTTTTTGCTTTGGCATAAATCGTTAGCAAGTATACAATATGATCAGATAGGTAATAAATAACCCTAAAGCCACCTCTTTTACCTCTTTTCATGTTAGAGCTTCTCATTCTGATTTTGTATATCTTATTACCAAATCCCGGAATTGCATCACCTTCTGAGGGATTATTTTCCAGCGTTTCTATGAGCGACTTGTAGTCTTCCTCTATTCTTCTGTATTTCTTACTCAATTTCTTAAGCCTTCGCCTGAAATATTCCACTGCCATAACCTCATAGCTCATTTAGTATCTCTCTCGCAGAATGTACCCTTCCTTTTTTCAAGTCTTTAAAAGCCTCTATTATATCCTCGGTCACGTTCTCTGTATCATACGTTTCTATCTCTTCGGATTCCCTAAGCAGTTTCATAAGCCACTCAAACTCTTCAATATCAAGTATGACTGCCGACTTTTTGCCATCCTTATCAACAATGTAGCGTTCATTAACTTTTAACATCTATCACCACCTCTTTTCCTGTCATTTGCTATCTTTAAAGCAGTTCTCGAATCTATCTTCGCCATTATCCTATGCTTAGTTTCTATCATATCCCTTTTACCTCCTTACCCTTTACTTATTAAATATGACATGAAGCTTTTAAAACCTCTTACCTTACGATATAAATCATATAACGAATGCGTATCTAACAAATATTTTATCATGTATTGTGGTCTGAAATAGAATTTCTTCAACCCCTTGTCTACGTAGTACTCAATATCCTCTTTGCTCAGTCCCGGGATATTCAACGACTGTTGACTGCTCGCCTTCGTCCAGCCAATCTTCCCACGAATTTGCTTTAATAAGCCCTTTCTCCTCGCAAATCCTATAATACTCGGTTCCGGGAAAAGGCATTGCCGCTGAGAATTGAATCGTGTCAATATTCAAGTCCAAGGCAAATTTAACCGTTTTTTCCATCGTCTCTTTTGTCTCTCCTAGCAGACCCAGGACAAAACAGCCATGCACCACCAAACCGGCTTTATGTGCAATCTTCACGAAATCCCTTGACTGCTGTAATGTCAAATGCTTATTCATCCTGTCAAGCATGCCCTGGTCTCCGCTCTCAAACCCCACTAACAATTCCCTGCATCCCGCCTCTTTCATCTTCTTAAACAACTCGATATCTCCGGTATCTACCCTTGCATTCACAGACCACGTGACCTCCAAACCTCTCTCAAAGATCTCTTCGCATATCCGCATCGCTCTCTTCTTGTTAACCGTGAAGGTATCGTCTTCAAAGAATATCTCTCCCTTCTTCACCTTAGGCCAATGTTCAACATCATATTCCATTTCATCCACTACATTTTCTGGAGACCTTAGTCTATACGTCAACCCATGCATGACCTGCGGCCAGAGGCAGAAAATACACCTGTTTGGGCATCCTCTTCCCGAAATCATGTCTATGTAAGGATATAATTTCTGACCATCAAAATATTTCATGATGTCCAGATGGTGCCACGCCGGGAATGGTAGTTCATCAAGGTTATTAATCAAAGGTCTATTTGCATTATGGTTAATAGTATCATCTGACCCATGGTTACTTCTACCATCTATATCCCCTCCTTTC
>JACUTR010000061.1 GCA_014859735.1 Candidatus Methanophagales archaeon
ACGGGCTCGACGGGATTTGAACCCGCGGCCGACGGGTTAAAAGCCCGCTGCTCTACCTTTCTGAGCTACGAGCCCTTTTATTTTTCCTTCCCGGTAAGGATCGCCCTTTTAAGCATTGTAAGAGCAGCATCAGCCGCCTCATGCTTGTTCCCCGCTCTATCCTTGTGGAAGATGTGCTCCTCGTGATCTACGTAATCTTTTGTTGCCAGTGCTATATAAACTAATCCTACCGGTTTGTCTGGTGTCCCCCCGGTGGGTCCAGCAATGCCCGTCGTTGCAATGCCGATATCACTATCCAGTAGCGCTCTAACACCGTTCGCCATCTCCCTCGCGCATTCTGCACTTACCGCACCTTTTTCTTCCAACGTTTTCTTAGCTACGTGCAGGAGTTTCTCCTTTACTTCATCTGCATACGCGATTACACCGCCTTTATAGTAACCAGAGCTACCTGAGACGTTTGTTATTCTATGAGCTACCAGTCCACCGGTGCACGACTCTGCGAGGGATAAAGTGAGCCCTCTTCTTCGTAATTCATCGCCGATCTCTTCTTCTATCATAAACCTTTCTTTAAAAAGAAAGCTTTACCAAAGAAATTAATTTTTATCTATGCTATGCTATACCTTACCTTTACTGCTACGCCGTGCTTAAAGCTTTTTAGCTCCTCACCTGCTAACATGGCCTTTCCCGTTGCAAGCAGTCTATCCTTTTCATCCACTACGATAACCTCATCATACGCTCTTATTGCTGGGTCAGCATCGAGTACGTGTTTACAAAACGCAGTTCCTCCTTCTCTTATAAATTCGCTGCTCGCTTCATTCATGACAACCCTCAGCCTCGGATAGTTCAGGAATCGATGCAGCCTTTGCGCTCCTTCTATGCTCAGGGTGAGCAGCCCATCAAAACTCCTTAGAGTAGCTATTCGCTTTTCGTTCTCTTTTATCTGTGCTATTCGCCTCGTCTTTGAGAGAACAAAGTCGACGTTATCAGGGAACAAGATTTCTCCTGCCCCTTTTCCAAACTGAAAGTCTGCGATAATCCTCGCCTTTCTGAGTAGATTTTCCATCCTCTGTTTATTATTGATATTTAAAACTCCCTTTCTTATTTAAGGACGTTTTTTTAGGATAATGAGACGAAAGAGACGAAGCGAGGATATCGCAGTACAGCGTATAGAACGGCTCTTTGAGCGTGCAGAGGCAGAAGCGAGGGGGGATCGAGACCTGCGAAGTGACCGCTATGTTCAGCTTGCCCGCACGATTGGGATGCGGTACCGGCTGCGAATACCTCGAACGCTCAAGATACAGCTTTGCAAGGGTTGTTATGCGCTCTTAATCCCTGGAAAAACCGCACGAGTTCGTCTCCGGGAGGAATATATCGCGACAACGTGTTTGAGATGCGGGATGATCATGAGACGCCCGTATAAAGCTCCACGAGCGCCATCGTCGAGGAGGAAATAGCAGATCCGCTGTTATCCACGTATAAATAGGAGAAACGATGAATTATTCACTACGAGGAGAATAATATCTTACTGTTACTTTCCGCTGCCCTGTATGAGGCGAGTATGATCTCCAAAGCAGCCTTCGCATCGTCTCCCGTAATCACCGGATCCCTCTCTTCAATGATACAATCGACAAATTCAGTGACGTTGGATAGTATATCCACTCGCCCAAGGTCTGAAAATTCCGTGCACTCCTTGGTTATGCAGAAATCACTCACGGGCTCATATAATGGCTTGTTTATCAATACCACTGCATTATCTGACAATATCTCTAACGTTGCCCTCATCCACGGTGCGGTTCCAACAGGATTTGTCCACCCGCTCACCAGATATGCCAAAGCTCCATTCTTGAATTCGATAATCGCCTCACCATAATGATCATCTTCGTTTACGTTCGCATAAACGCTCAGTGCATCGCGTCCTACCAGAAACCGTATCGCATCAACCATGTGCATGCCGATGTCACCAAATCCTCCAAAACCCGCTCTCTTACGATCAAAAAACCATGAACTATCGAAGTTCTCGATGGTTTTCGGGTTCATCCCAAATTTGATCGCATAAACGTAGTGGATATCTCCCTGGAGGAGCTCTTTTGCCTTTCTGACAGCAGGCTGCCATCTGGTGTTAAAGGGGACCATAAGTGTGACACCCGCCCTTTCTGCCGTTCCTATAATCTCATCAGCTTCTTCACGGCTCAGTGCTATTGGTTTGTCGCATAAGATGTGCACACCCTTCTCCGACGCCATTTTAACAATCTCCACATGTCTATCAGGCGCTGATGCGAGGTATATCGCGTCCAAACCCTCGAAGAAATGTTCTTCCAGGGTCTCAAAAAATTCGCACCCGATCCGCTCTGCATCCCGTTTTGCGAGCTCTACGTTCGCGCCGATCCCACAGATCTTTGCTATCTTCGTCTCTGGATGGCTGAGGAATGCTGGGACGTATCTGAGCACGTGTGGATGTTCATAACTCACGATACCGATGGTTAGCATCTTATCACCTCCCCTTTTTTCACTGATTCCTCAGCGGCGCTTATAATCTTCAAGGCATCATATGCATCGTGTGCGGTCACAGCCGGTTCCCGTCCGCTGTCTACGCATGCCACAAACTCACGAATCTCATCGCTGAAAGCTTCCAAACTCGCGGATAACAGCGGGGAATACCGTGGGAATTCTATTCTATCGCCAGCAAATACCATTGGATTCGCATTTTTGTCGGAATATTCGATCCTCCCACCAGTTCCAATGATATCCAGGGAGGAATAGAAGGGCGCAGAAGTCTTTGGAAACGCCCAGCTGACGTCAATAAACGCCGTTTTACCATCCTCATACCTCAGCATAACCGTTGCCAGATCATGAACCCCCTTTGCTTGTGCCTCATCTCGGATCATCTTCCCACATGCGAATACCTCGCTCGGTTTCGAACCGAAGAACCAGTTCACCAAATCCACACAATGGATACCAATATCCAGAAGAACCCCACCACTCTTCGCAAAGTCCCAATACCAGGAATTTGAGGGGAACGGCAGCCAACTCCGTTCGCATCGCCTGATATAGAGCGGCATGCCGATCCTCCCGGAATCAATACCCTCCTTTATCCTCTTCCACCGTTGATCGAATCTCCTCGTGTGGCCGATGTATAATCCCTTTCCACTCTTCTCAGCGGCTTTGAGCATCTCCGCAGCACTCTCTACGCTCCTCGCCATCGGCTTCTCACAGATAACATGCTTCCCCGCTTTTAATGCCGCAATACTCAATCGCGCGTGCTCATACGTGGGAACACAGAGATCTATTACATCAATATCAGCATTGCTCAGCAAATCATCCATATTCGTGTAATAATGCTTCGCAGCAGCACCCCTACACGCTTTCTCCGCTCTCTCCGGTATAATATCGCATGTCGCTTGAATCTCTGCATCCTTCAGAGATTGCCAGGCATACACATGCGCCAGATTGTAGATATTTCCATTTCCAACGATTGCAACTCTCATCCTCTTCCCTCCTTAAAGCGTTCCATAAACTTGTCATATACCACGATCTCGAATTCACTAAATGTGGGTTCACTCCCTCTCTCTTTTATGATCTCTTCTAAATCGAGTTCAACGGGTGCAATCTCTTCTCCGGTTTTACATGCATAGATGATTTCCCCTCGGGGCGAAATCACCATACTTCCCCCACTATACCGTTCGTTACCTATCACTCCACATCTATTAACACCTATCAGAAACAATTGATTGTCAATAGCCCGTGCTTTCAGTCTCGCCTCCCATAAATAATCCGCCTCTACTGGTGCGCTTGATGGCACAAATATGAGTGATGCGCCTTTAAGAGCAATCACCCGTGTCAGTTCGGGAAATGCAATTTCAAAACAGACCAATATGCCAAAAGTGATACCATCGATCTCAAATACCGGAAATTCCTTGCCCGATTGAATGAATGATTTTTCCATCGGATGTATCACCACCCTTCTGTATGTCCCGATTACATCGCCATCGTGAATCACGTAGGTCGTATTATAAAATCTGTTCCGCATAACCGGGTGTTTCTCAATCAAAGGGAGTATAACGGTTTTCCCCATCTTTTTAACCACCTCTACAATGCTTCTTGCTTCGTCACTGACCCTGTTCAAATACTGCAATGTTTCAACACCGCTTCTTCCCAGTGCAAAACACTCGGGAAGGCAGGTTATCCCTTCCAGGTCGTCCAATAGCGCTTCAAGCCGTTTTGAATCCGTTGGATCATAGTTTGTCTGTGCGAGATTTATTCTCATTTTCCACACTCCAAATCAATCGTATACATCCATTACTCTCCCCTCAAGGCATTAATTGGTTCTTATTTCATGCATATAGGCCCGCATCTCAGGTGTTCCATACTCCGTATCCAGATATCGATAGTTCGAGCCCTTATCTGCGATCTCGACTTTATCCGCCTTTTTACCGTCAAAGTACTCCTCCGCGATCTTTTTTATCAGACCATGCACTCCTGATCCTGATTGCGCCATATCCTTTATTCGATATGCGGTGTAGTGCGGCACACCGAACATCGCGGCAACCCTTCGGTGAACCCATTTTCTGATCGAATCATCCGCACCCTTTATCTTAAGGCGCGGTGAAATCCTCATTGCGCAGCTTATAACATTCCTATCCAGGTAGGGAACCCTCAACTCAACGGAATGCGCCATCGTGACTTTGTCTTCCCTTTCAAGCGTATCGTCATAGGCGAGATCGATGTCTTCCCACAATTGGGTGTGCAATTTTAAAAATCCTTCTTCTCTTACCACTTCCTTATACCACCAGTAACCAGCGAATAACTCATCTGCACCCTGTCCCGTGAACATGACCCTTATGCCGTCTTCAGATGCCGCCTTTGCTGCAAGATACATTGGAACCGCGACCTCTACCTGCAGGAGCCCTTCGGTCTCGATCGATTTGATGATCTCGGGGAGTATCATCTCCACGGTTTGCTCATCAATAAAAATCACACGTAACTTCAATCCCAAATCCGTGGCTACTTTTTCGGCATTCTTTACATCTCCCGAGTCTTTTTCCCCAACGCAATAACATCTGAGATTCCATCCGAAATCCGATATGATCTTTGCAATCAGGACCGAGTCCACGCCACCGGAGAAGATCATCCCCACTTTACCTACACTTAACCCCTTTAACATCCCTTCAATCGCATCAGTTAACGCAGCTCTATACAAGGTCACGGCATCATCGGATTCCGTAATATCAATCTGTGGTCGCTCGATTCTCACGCCTTGATGTATAGATAGTCCACCTTTATTTGCCCTCAGTATCTTCCCAGGCGGTATTCTTCTGATTTTACCTCCAAAATTGTAAAGGCCCTTCTTCTCAGAGCAGAAATAGACACTTCCATCCTCTTCTACGTAATATATCGGCTTTATGCCGATTGGGTCCCGCGCGATCACAACCTCATCGCCATCGGTAACCGCGAAGACATACATGCCATTTAATAACTTTACAACAGACTGCACAGTACCCAGCAAATTGCCATCATAGAGCTCCTCGAGGAGATGTAAGAGTATTTCGCTCGTATTATCCTCATCCTCAATACCCTGCTCTCTACTCAATAGCCCCTTTAATTCGTGATCATTGTATATCTCGCCATTGTGCACAAGCGATAAAGAGCCATCACAAGACCGAATAGGTTGTATTGCATCATCGCCTCCCGCAATACTCAATCTCGAGTGCCCAAGGCATACCTTTGCCATTTCGGAGCTTTCCAAATCGCTTATCTCTCTTGCCGTCGTAATCTTGCCGTCTGCATACAATCCATGCGCGTCAGGACCCCTGTGCTCCAGCGTTTTGAGCATCTCAACAACCAGATGTATTGGCTTTTCTCGCACGGAGAAATAGCCGCATACCGAACACATTTGAACTCAATATTCGTTATAATTCTCTTTCTATATAAATAAATTTCAGAAAATTCGGTGTTTGGTAAGCCGGTATGTCAGTATAGTATGATTCAGGTGTTTGTAAATACCGTCCTTTCTCTCTCCGCTACCACGTCCTTCATGATCTCGAACGCGCGCTGCAATTTCTCAAAACGCGTGGCATACGAAATCCGCACGTGATGCTTCCCGAGGCTTCCAAAGGTAGATCCGGGTGTAACGATTATCTTCCGCTCCCTCAGCCTCTCAACGAATTCCTGCTCATCCTCCACGCGGGGAAAGATATAAAATGCACCTTGTGGCGTCCTGAACTCCATCCTCATCTCCCGGAATGCAGCAACAGCGAAGTCCCGTCTCCTTTTAAACTCGCTTCTCATCTCAGCCACACAGTCTTGGGGCCCGGTAAGAGCAGCCAATGCCGCTTTCTGTGAGATAGACGATGCACACGCCTGTATATACTGGTGTATCTTCACCATCTGCTCCACGTACTCTGCAGGAGCTGCGAGATACCCCAACCGAAACCCGGTCATTGCATAGGTCTTTGAGACCGCATTTACCGTGATGACCCCATCATAGAATCGTGCAGGGCTTACATGCTTCAAGCCATCGTATATAAGCTGCTCGTACACTTCATCTGAGATGATGGTTAGCTGATGGTCGGTGGCGAGGTCAACAAGCGCTTTTATGTTCTCCTCACTCTCCACTGCACCCGTTGGATTTGCCGGAGAATTTAGGATGAGCGCTTTTGTTCTATTCGTAATCTTTTCCTTCACCGCTTCAACTGGCATCGTGAAGTCCTCGCTCAACGGAACTCCTACTGGTTTCCCCTCCGCCAGTTTAGTCAAGGCGGCAAAAGAGACAAAGCCGGGATTCGGCATCAACACCTCATCCCCTCTTTCAACAACTGAAAGAATAGCGATATGCAATGCCTCACTCGCTCCTGAGGTAACTATTATCTCCTCAGGGCTAACGGCGAAGTGATTATCACGGGTGAACTTAGCGCTTATCGCCTCCCTCAGTTCCTCAATGCCCTTATTGAGGGTGTAAGAGGTGAATCCTGAATCAATCGCCTGCATAGCGGCAACTTTGATGTGTTCGGGGGTATCAAAGTCAGGTTCACCGAGCCCGAGATTGAAGAACTCTCCCGGAGAGGTTTCAAACGCCTTCCTTATGCCTGAAATTTCTATCTGCTCAACACGAGACGCAAATTTCTTGCTCATTTCTCTCCTCTACCTTTTATTGAATGAAGAGATAAGGGTTTAATAAGTGCACTGGTAGTTCGGAAATACACACGGAAACAGTTAAACCTGGTGCACTCTCTCGATACATGCCTGAAGATGCAAAAGGAAAAGTTGGTACCGATATTTGAGGACCTCTCTGTCCATTGTCAGAAATATAAGGTTGTATCAGAGGGAGAACTTGTTTTGAAGATACGGGAGTGTGTAAAATCACTCGGCGATACCGAACGAGAAGAGTTAGAAAAGAGATTGAGCGGTAATTTAGAGGCTTTGATCTTCAAAAGCATAACGAGCGAAGATAAAATCTCAGTTTTTTCCCCTGATATGCGTACCCGGATCAATTATCAAGGCGAGCTATTCTACTGCTTGCCAACGCATAGATACCTGAGCGCGGAGTTGGAGGCGACTTTTTTACGATGGGCAAAGATAAGGAGCCCGTTAAGCGCGCTGAGGAGCGTGATAACTGATTTCATGGAACGGTGTAACTACCAGGTCAAAAACGAAGTGAGTGGAGGTGAACCTGGGCACCTTGAGCTGAGAGCGGTAAAAAATGGCAAAAACGAGCAGAGAAGCTTACATCTTTTTGTTCTCCCTTCAATAAAGTTCGTTTCTCATTTCAGGGAAAAGAATCACTCATTATTCGAGGGGTCTGAAGGAGGGGGGGAAAAAGTATTCGTTGTTCCAACCGAAAAAACACCAGCACCCTTTATCTCGTTCATCCGGGAGCACGACATCGGTACAATGATCTGGGTCCTCGACGTAGCGAGGAGAACCGTAAACCCATTCATTGGAAGACCACAAGATACCGAGATAGAAAACAATTTTGAAGAGCCGGAACAGGCGAGACGAGCGGTAAGCGTATGGATGCGGAAGATGCACGTCGTTGATTGAGTGGTGCGTGATTCACCGCCCAAATCTTCCCTCTTGCCCGGTCTTAGCTTAGAACAAAGGCGCTATACTTTTGTTTGTATCCATGAGCTTCTGGTATTCCTTCTCTTTCTCGCTTATTACCTCTTTTATCTTCTCTTGTGCTTCCGCACCTATTTCCTGCAGCTCTTTTATCCTCGGGACCTCCGATACGCCTGAAAAGAGAACGATCATCGATACATGCTTCCCCTTGACAACTGGGAAATCGCCGCCCCTTACTTCTGTTCCTCTTATCAGCTCCTCGATCCGCACCTTTGACTTCTCTATACCCTTCCTACTTAGCTCTTTAGGCGGTCCCGCGGCAACTATCAATGCTCTTTCCGCTGTTGTGACATCGCAGGGGATCGTTAATCTGCCCGTTACGGCTCGCCTCATCAACGAGGTAATCCGTGTAACCGTATCCAGATTCTCTAAGGGTGCTTTTTTACCCAAGAACTTCTTCATAAATCCTTTATCCTCTATCTCTTCCGCTGCATAGCCAATCGCGGATATCCCGCCCCCTTTAAGCGTGTTAATCACCTCTGCTGCATCTACTACGATCTGTCCCACTTCATTCGCTTCCCCCGCACCGAACAAAATCCCGAACCTCCTCACAATCTCATCATTTATGTCCGCAAAGGCCTCCTTTACACTCTCTCCACTCTTCTTCCACGCATCGTTATCGAATAGGAAAAGATTGTCCACTTCTTTCACGAACGTCATCAGACTTCTTGCGGCATTTAACGAATATAAGCTCCCCTCATCCTTCGAAGGTAGTATCCCTAAGCCATAAACCGGCTCCTCGTATAACTTCTTCAGCCTCCTGGCCAATACCGGCGCACCTCCAGACCCGGTTCCACCTCCTAAACCCGCTATTATCAGGAAGGCATCAATCTGATGCGACCCCCGCCTGTCTATCGCTTCCTGTACGGTATAAATCTCATCAGTGGCAACCTTCGCTCCTAATTCGTTATCCGCTCCTATCCCATGCCCCTTCGCGAGTGCCTCTCCGACAAGCAACCGGTCTTCCATTGGTATGTTCTTCAGTCCCATCAAATCTGACCTCGCTGTATTAACCGCCAGTGCGCGAACCACGAAATTCTGCCCCGTCTTCTTAGCGTACTCCACAAAGGAATCCGCTACTCTCCCTCCAGCTTGCCCATAGCCGAGCACAAATATCTTCATCTCATCCCCCTTTTCCCTTCTATTTAGTATATTACTTTCCAATGCTCTATATAAATAAATATGTTATGTACAAAAAATATTTCAATTATTTGAAAAAAAAATAAAAATATAATACGTTTAGGGAACTGTACGGGTCAGATAAAGAAGGCGCACATCCAGAACTGGCAAGAAGCGCATAAACGGAGGGATGAGGAAGATTCACCTCATTGAGTTACAATTCACCGTCCAAATCTTCTCTCCCTCATTTTAAAATCTCTAACAGCCCTCAAAAGGTCTATCTTCCTGAATTTCGCCCAATTCATATCGGTAAAGTAAAATTCGGTATACACCGATTGCCAGATCAGGAAATCCATTAACTGTGTGGCACCAGATCTGATGACGAGATCGGGTTCTGATTTGAAGATCAACTCTGATTCTATCAGCTTCTCGTCTATCTCTTCGGGCTCTATTTCTCCTATCTTTACCTTCTTTGCTATCTCTTTTACCGCCTTCGTTAGCTCTCTTCGCCCACTAAATCCTATCGAGATAGTTATTTTCTGCTCATTATTACCCTCCTCCTCTTCCATGATCTTCGTACCTGCGGGTTCTCGTTCTGCTTTATCCGCATATAGTACGATAGAAGCTTTCTCTTTACTCAACACCCTGTTGAGCCCTTGCCGGAGATGGGAATATGCTCTCTCAAATAATCTTCTATCCATCCCGTCCTGGATAATGCTGATGTAAACACTTATAAGAGGTATTTTCAGTGCATAGCACCACTTTATGAAGTACCTTAGCTTTTCCATTCCCATCGTATCGGAGAGAAGGTCGGTATCATCCAGGACAAGAAGAATGTGATTCAGAGGAATGGGGGATTTCACTATCTCTCTCTTCAAGATTACTTCATATATGAATGAAATTGGATTTAGCATAAGCGCCGGGAGAGGGATTCGAACCCTCGCTCCCCGTAAGGGGAAGTGGGTTAGCAACCCACCGCCTTA
>JACUTR010000062.1 GCA_014859735.1 Candidatus Methanophagales archaeon
GTATTATAACTCCTTATCCCAGGAATAGAGGTTTACAGCACCTGCGGGTCCCGGCTTTGACGGACCTTCTTCCCATATTGTATTGTTCTTTATGAAGTCCCAATATACCTTTGGGATTCGCGATCCGGATAATGAATCTAATATAAGCCATCCGCGCTGGTTGTTCTCATAGACTTTTTCAAGGTCTTCAATATTCTTTATTGCCGGCGTTCCTGTTCGTCTATACACCGTTTCGGTTTCATCCATCCAATTTGATGGACTAAATCCGGCAATAGAGAAGGCTAGCCAGTAATCTGGTGTTTGATTGAACCATAAATCAACTTCCGGATAACTTGATATTAATATATCATCCGGTTCCCTGTGCTCTTGAAGATAGGAGTATACGCTGATGAAATCTGGTTGCGGTGCCATCGGCTCTAAGTAATATTCTTTTTTGGGGACAATATTTAACGATGTTGAAAATAATAAACAGACTATTATGACTATTACCAGATATTGTAATGCCTTATTTTTTATAAATGTTCTCGAAATATGGTCAATTGCTTTTGAGAAAAACAAAAACATGAATGGCAGTACAAAAAATACATAACGATAACCCAATAATTTTTCGTGGAAAAATATGAAGTAAAGAGGAATCAAAAAAGCAAGTAACGGCAGTAAAGTTTGCTTCCAATTATCTCTAAACGCTATTATGATTCCAGGTATTGCTAAATAAAAAATAATCGGGAAAAATGATTTCAAGTACCAGATGTAATTCTTAGAGTAATCCATTCGTACATTTAAGACTTGACTGAATGCGTTAAAAAATATCTCACTTAATGCAAAAGCAGTTAGAATGATTGAAAATAGTATCAGAGTTCTTTTTTCGAGCAATTCTTCTTTAAGATTTGATAAGTTTTTAATGTTAGTTATGTTAGATAGTAAATAATACGCAGGCAATATTATTAACAATGTAAGTCCCAGTGCATGGGTTAGAATACTGCAGATAATTGAACTGATTGTTAATAAACCAAATTTTAATTCTTTTGTGTTTATATATTTGTAAAAAAGATAGAGTGATAGCAGATAGAAGAACTGCAATTGCTGGTACATTCTGGCCTGGCGAGACCATGCAATTTCAACGACAGAAAAGGTAATTATAAATGCGGTTATTAATGCAACTCGTTCTCCAAAGAGTTCTCGGGAGAGTAAATAGATTATCAAAATGGTTAAGACTCCAAAGAAAACACTGGGAAGACGAGCACCAAACTCATTGATTCCAAATATCAACATGCTTAATGCAATAACCCCCGTGTTCAATATAGACCTGGTGTATAATTCGCCGGATGGCATCTGGGGAACCCCTGTTTCTATCATTCCTACTGCGGCTGTAACAGAATATGATTCATCTATCCATAACGATTGATATTGAAGCCCGTATATTCTTAGTAATAATCCTGCCACACTGAACAAAAGAATAATCTTTAATGCATTGGTACTATAGCGTTTCGCCATGATATGGAACCTATTTTTGAGATAGTGCATTAAAGAAAAGGCAATATTATTAGTCATAAGCAGTTATTTTCTAAGTATTATGGTTAGCATTCCTATGGCACATATTACAAACAAAAATTTATCCGGTTGAATATAATATGGAGAGATATATCTATTCGCAAACAAAACCACTACGAAAAAAACCAACAAATAATTGAATATATTTTCAATGAGTTCTGATAATACTTTTTTCATACCTCCCCTATCCTCTTCTCTTCATTGTATCCAGGGATCATCACAACGAGCTTCATTTCTTGCTTTCTTCCTTTGATCCCCCGACCTCGATTTTGATACCTCTACCTGAAAGAATTCTCCTTAAATTCCTCCATCGTCATTCCTGCTATGTCTGCTGCTCTCCAGAGGCTAACTTTTTCATTTTTATAAAGATCCATAGCAATCTCCACTTTAAGCTGTGGTTTAGACTCAAGTAGCGCTCTAATTGCGTCTGTTATAATATCCTCTTTCGAACGGTAAATGTTCATTCTCAACAGTGCATTAATTTCTTCTCTATTTATTACCACCTTTTATCACTACCAATATTTTACTTTCCATACTATTTAAACAAATCACCTCTCTTATTTTTATTCCCAAGACTATATGAGGCGTTCTTTCGTATTCACTTATAGCTTAGGTGCCTTTTGAGTCAAGCCCCTGCTTCCTCATGACCGCTACCGGAAAAGCGAGCGGCTTGAATGCCGTATGCCTGTCAAGGTGGCTATTCCAAGCCAGAATATGTAATCGGGATTTTCAAGCCAACCCTTGAGTTCTGGACACCAGTCAAAGACATCTTTTTCCATATAAGTGCTCAATATCCTCTTCGCCTTCTCTTGCCCTGCCTTAAGGATTCTGAGCCTAGGAGTTTCCCTGAGCTTTTCCACAATGCGGAGAACCATCGCTCTGAGTTTGGCGTTAACGATTTCACCCTTGACCTTCGTATAGCACAAAATAGCTCTGTATAGTCCTTTCTCAAGGTAGCTTAGGCGATGCCAGTTTCCATTCCGCAAACTCTTACGGAAATGACAGAGGAGTTCAGCATATCGCATGAAAATAATGTTAAAATTTTTGATATAATAAGGCTTTTGATTTTAGGGGCTTCATCCCGAAACGAGAGGGGGACATCCCTCAATAGGGTGCCATCTCTCTATTTTTATTTCAAGAAGCTCATCAGGTGCACTGTGCAGGGGAAAGATACCATATTTAAAATTACCTATATCCCTCTATGGGAAAGCCTAAAAGACGAGTCTCTCCGCGTCTTGCCAACCAGGTGAACCGTGACTTCGACCACCTCGTTGCCCTGTCCCTAATAGCGGTGGTGAGAAACGTGGATCCTCCTTGGGAACGGAACTCATTTGGTCGTCCATGCTGGGATCCAAAGGTCGTCGCCGTCTGCCTTTTCATGAAGATATTCCTTAGCCGATCATACGATGGCATAGAAGCATACTTCAAAACCAACACATTCGTAGCGCAACATCTACATCTCGAACAACTGCCAGGGCATAGTGTTATAGCACGAGGAATGCTGAGAATGCCCACATCGTATATTCGACTGATTTCAAGGCTCGTTACCTTTCAAATGAGGCGAAGAGGTGTGGACGTCGCAGTGGATAGCTCTGGATTCAGCCTTAAAACAAGCAGTAAATGGTTTGACATCAGAATAAAACGCAAATCTACGAAAAAAGATTATATCAAACTCCATATCGTCATTGACGTGGATACGGGGATAATTCTGCATTTCACGATAACGGATTGGAAAGGTTCTGATTCCCGAGAATTCAAACGGCTGATCAAAGATTTACCCCGTATCGGCAAGGCTGCTGGAGATAAGGCGTATTCCTCCAGGGCCAACTGCCAGACGGTGGACGACAAAAAGGGCAAGCCATTTCTCTGTTTCAAGGCAAACGCTACGGGTAAGGCGAGAGGATATCCGGCGTGGCAAATATCATTCAAGGCATATACTGACAATCCGGATGAATGGATGGACGAGTATCACATAAGAAGCATGGTAGAGGCTGTGTTCTCAAGCCTCAAAAGGTGTTGGGGGCCTAATGTTAGGAGCATAAAAGGTTGGCTAAAGCGGAGAGAACTCGCCATCAAAGTAGCGGCGTATAATATCAAAAGAGTGCTCTATATTGAAAGGGCAAAGGATTTGGGAATCCCCTTTTGGGTGAACTGCCAGTAATTCCATACTGGCAGCAGCAAGGAACTCCCAAAATCCTCCATTAGTGTATATGCTCTTCAATAAGATATAGTTTATCACCACCGAGGATAAGATTCCTAATGTACCCGATCTATATTGACTTTCGGGATGAAGCCGGTTTTTGGTTATTATAGCAGAATTATTAATAACTACCTACAATTTTGTAATGATTTGAAAGTTATTTTCTCAATAATAGAAAAAAATTATCAATCATTTGAAAATATTCTGCCGCTTTTCCCCCCATTGAGACCGTAACAGAAGGAGTTAAAACCGTTTCGTCCCTATTTATTTCTATAACCCTCGCGCTTTTCTTCAGCTTGTGTTCCACGGGGACCGGCACTGGCAGCCAATTTCCTTGCGACCGGATTCTCCCACATTGAGCCCTTGCCCCTGAAGATCGGCACGCCACTCTCCGCCGATACACCTGCACCGGTAAGGACAACAACATGCAAATTCCGATCGGAAATACCAGTGAGCCGTTCAAGGAGCTCCATTTTAAACCCTTTCTTTAAGAAAGAAAGCGTTTTCGGAAAGAAATTTATAAGGAGCTTTACCAACAATCTTTCTTAAAAAGAAAGCGTGACCAAAGAAGCGGGATTACTTTTGCGAAGCAAAACTGAGGTAGCTTTTTTACTGATAAATTTATGCGGGGGGAGGGATTTGAACCCTCGAATCCCTACGGAACAGGATCTTAAGTCCTGCGCCTTTGTCCTGCTCGGCCACCCCCGCAACGCTAAACGCTCAATAACAGTTGGATTCAGATACCTATTAATATTTCCAAACCTCGCCGCCCCGAAGAATTGGGGTCGTCCTTCCTTCAAGATATAATGCTCTCAAGCGAATCTTCCCGGAGTGCATCCTTTATTTCTCGTGCTATTCTCCTGCCGGTACTCATCGGCTCGTGGTAAAGGAGGTGGGAGTAGGGAGAGCCATTGATGTAAAGATTGGTACCTGCGACAATTCGGGCTGAGATCTCGAAGACGATAAATTCCAGATCTTCAGTGCAGATCGTTTCTATACAGAATGGTCCTATCAGGCCCGGACTGAAGAGCTCTTTGGATGCTTTGACGACGCGCTCGCCCATTTTCAAGATCTGGGGTAAGAGAGACTCCCTCGCTACGACCGGTATATTGCCCGTAACCACAAAGGATGGCTCTGGAGGGCAGTCCTGGAAAATAGTAGCGAGCCTTGAGATCCCATCAATGTTGGACTCATACCGGATGTCCATGCTGAGCAGCTCCACCCGATCCTTCAGGGGTGAATAGAAATAATGGGGGTAGAACCGGGTTCCTATTACAAACTCCTGGATGGTAAATCGCTCCTTCTCTCGTAGATTCAGCTTCTCGAACTTCCGCTCAAAGTCTTCAGGATTACTCGCGACAAAATAGCCCTTCCCTCCCTTAGCACCGGGAAATTTGACGAGTACCACTCTATCTATCTCGTCTGGCGTTTTGAACTCCTCAGGGAGTCGTAAATCGGCCTGAGCCAACCATTTCCGCTCCTTTTCACGATCCGATTCCCACTCCAGGACCATTCTGTTTCCAAACAGAGGAACTGAGAGTTCAGTTTCAATCCTTTTCGGTGACAGATATTCCACAAAGGAACCGTGCGGGATGAGGATGACAGTTCGTTCTCTCAGGTTCTTCAGCAACTTCTCCTCCAGGAATTGGTTGTACTCTTCAAGAATGAGGAGTTCATCAGCCACTCCGAACTGCTGGTAGACCTCTTCCACACCTCGTTTACAGATCACCAGATTTTTGAACCCCTCATCTCGCGCTCCTTTGAGTATCTGGAGTGCGGTATGACTCCCCATGGTAGCGAGAGTTATCTCATCCCGGGCATAGCCCTCCACCATGTGATGAATTTCGCTTCTCGGGATCATATTATGTAACCGTCTCTTCCAATCGGTTCTGTTCGATGGCTTTCCGGATTTCCAGAGCCACCCTCGTCCCTACCGAAAGTGACTCCCCGTAGAGGTATCCCGGATAGGGAGTAAAACGGGTTCCAGGAGAGCCCTGCACTCGCAGGGAGATGTCAAAAACGACTGCTTTCTCCTCGGGGGGGCCGGGAATGAATGTGGACTGTAATGCAAAGGGGCCAATAATTCCAGGCGGATACACCTCCTGAGCAACCCGGACAAATTTCTCGCCCAGCTCGAATATCTGCTCTAAAAGTGATTCCTTTACGGTACATGCGATATGTCCCGCCTCGATGGCTTTGACATCAATGTACTTCAATGCTTCTAACTGCTGTGATGCCGGGAGGCGAAGAATGCCATCGAGATTTGTCTGTCGCCGGGTATCAATCCCCAACAGTTCCAGCCGCTCATCCAAGCGGGAGTAGAAGTAATTGAAGTTAAACTGCGCTCCGATAACGAATTCCTCGATGGCCGCTATCTTAAGCCCTTCATCCGTTATTCTTCCCTCACGAAGCATCTGCTCGGAATTTTTGTAGAACTCCGCGGGAGAAGAGGCGAAGAAGAATGCACGTTCGTATTTCCGCTGTGCCTCTGGTGCTTTAACCAGAACCAGGCGGTCTATCTCGTCAGGACTCGTGTATACCCGGGGATAAGGAATCCCCCCTTTCTCCATCAGATAATACTGGTTCTTCTCAGCATCTCGTTCCTCTGCCCGAAGCATACTTCTCGACCCGAATAAGGGCAGAAGAAATTCGTCTTCGATGCGGTCAAAGCCCACGTAGACCTCAAAAGAGCGGTGAGGGATAAAAACAACGTTATTTTCACGCATCCGCCTCTGTACCCTCTCCTCGGTTATCTCTGAAAATGTATCAAGGATAATGGTCTGGTCCACTATTCCGAGGGAATGTTCCGTCCGATAGTAGCGGTCATACGTTTTCTCCCTGCCCTTCTGGCACACCACCAGTGTTCTGAAGCCCAGGTCCTTCGCTCCGCGACAGATATCCAGTGCGGAATGTGATCCCAGGACACCGATGGTTATCTCATCCTTATTGTACTCCCTCAAAATCCCTCTGATCTCTTCTCGTGTGATCATAAGAAACACTGTGTTTTTATTAGTCCATTAATTTTATAAACATTAGGTATTAGTAGTAAGGAGAAGAGCCGCATCAAAGATGGCAAAGAATACGCTCAACCACATTGATGCTACGAACCGGGATGGTGTGGAGGGAGCTTCTAAGCACTGGTTTTTAAGGGAATAACGTAAAATGGAGAGACCGTTCGTCTTCATCAATGCCGCAATGAGCGCGGATGGCAAAATATCAACGGTAAAAGGGGAACAGACGCGAATAAGCGGTAAGGAAGATCTTGATAGGGTTGATTCACTGAGGGCGGCATGCGATGCAATAATGGTTGGTATCGGCACGGTCCTGGCTGATAACCCTTCTTTAACAGTAAAATCGAAAAAGAGGCGTGAAGAGCGAAAGATAGCGGGAGAAGATGAAAATCCGTTGCGAATCGTGGTGGACAGCAGGGCGAGAACGCCGGTTGATGCAGAGCTACTGAATAAAGGTGAAGGCAAACGAATGATTGCGGTTTCCGAGCGAGCGATTATAGAGGATATGAACAACTTGGGCAAGAAAGCGGAGATTTTGATCTGTGGCAGGGAAGAAGTGGACTTGAAGGAACTTCTCTATGAGTTATGGCTGCGCGGTGTGCGCAGAGTGATGGTAGAAGGGGGCGCAACGCTTAACTGGTCTGTGATCTCGCAAAAACTCGTTGACGAGCTATACACCTATGTGGGCAATATGATTATAGGCGGCGAAACCGCACCGACACTTGTTGATGGAGTAGGGTTTGAGGATGGCGATGCAATGGTAAAGCTTGAGCTTTTACAAATGGAGAAGCTGGGTGAGGGTGTTTTGCTGCGGTGGCGTGTTCTTACTAAAGGAGGTGATGTGGAGAATGAAACTGCCTGATGAGCTAAAGAATGTGAACAATCTTGCATACATCACGAGGAGAAAGTTGGCGAACGAGAACGGTGAGCAGATGGGTGCGGTCGTTATGTGGCGAAAGAAAGGTGAAGAGGAATTTAACTACCTGCTGCAGTGTCCGCATTGTGGGGTCGAACAACAATCACACGTTTTCTTTAAGAAAAGACCGTACCGATTGAAATGCAACAACTGTGAGAAGAGTATTCTGATAGAGAAGCTTGCGGCGAAATAGTCGCATTCTGATGCATCAAAGTGACTTCAACAACTTGTCTACCTTCTTCATATCATCTTCTCTCTTTTGTGCCTCAAAAAGTCTTTTCGCAGTTTCAAATTCTTTATTCGCTTCTTCCAATCTTCCGATTTGTGAATAGAGAATCCCGAGATTAGAATGTGCCTCTGCAAAATCGGGATTAATTCGTATAGCATCCAGGTATTCCTGCTCTGCTTCTTCGTTCCTCTTTAAATCCCTTAACAAATTCCCGAGATTATAATGCGCCTTGGCATGATCTGACTTGATCCTAATCGCCTCGCGGTATTCCTTCTCCGCTCCCTCAGGTCTCTTCGATTCCTTTAGCAAAATCCCGAGATTGTTATGCGCCTTGGCATAATCGGGCTTGATCCTAATCGCCTCGCGGTATTCCTTCTCCGCCTCATCGTAGCGCTTCAAATCAGCTAACAAGTTCCCGAGATTATAATGCGCCTCGGCATAATCGGGCTTGATCTTTATGACTTCTCTATATTCTCTCTCAGCCTCTACAAACCTACTCATAAATTTATACATCGATGCAAGTTTAACCTTGCTGATCACAAGCTCCTCTTTTTTCCTCATTTGTTCAAGGCTTCTTATACTCATTTCAAGACTTTTTATGACTTTATTAGGATCTCCGTCAAACGAAGCCAACAACTCATCGCGATCTTTTGAAGCACTCATATCTATCTGACTATATACCATCGAAGGTTGGGTTACAATCCAAATTTTCTTTCTTTTCTCTAACATAGAGGCTGCAATTAACAGAAGTATACCGTAATAAGTCACAACCGGGAACAATCCCTCCAATTTCTTCATCGCTTCGTCTATCTTCTTCTCATCTATCTTCCCTTTTTTGATTAATTCATGGATTACACTAGGTGCAATCGCGATAAATCTCTCTTCGGGATCTTCGATATCCTGATAGATCAAAGTTTCTGAGCGTTTCTCGATCTCCCCACGAATGTAAGGGATATTAGCATCTACCTGTGAAAGGATATTTAATTCTTCAAGAATATCAATTGCCTTTGGGGCTGGTACAAGAGGGCTTTTTCTTTTTAGCATCCCATTTCTTGTCGCATCTTTTTCTTGTGCCGATTTGATTACTGCAACATCGGACATCAGCGCGTGAATGTTTTCCGCCAACTTATCAAACCTACTGTCGACGCTTTTCCGCCAATCGTCAATATTGTTTTTCCACTGATCCAATGCCCCTTTCCAATTGGCGAATTTCCACAAAGCCCCCAGTAAAGCAAGCCCTATGGCTATGGCGCTTCCAATATAAACTTCCCATCCGAGTCCAACGGGAGGGTCCATAAAAGTGTATTGTTATATAAAGATTAAAGGTGTTTTTATTTATGGTTAAGTCACTCGTGCAAAAAATTATCCCCCACAAACCTTCTCACAGATCCCCTTCACCGCAACCACCGCTTTGGAATCCTCAGGCAGGTCTATTATCGGCGTACCGATTAAATCATACGCTCGTATCTTCTCATCTTCAGGCACGGTTCCTATGAGCGTGAGCCCGCTCTTCTTTATCAGCCCCGGCAGCGCATTCTGTACGTCCTCGTCCTCGGTTACCTTGTTCACCACCAGATAGATCTGACGAACGTTTATCAGCAACTTCTCGGCGAGATTCTTTATTGACGATGCGGTGTCAATACCCCGTTTCGTGGGATCGCTCACCACCAGCATGATATCCACATCCCGCGTCGTTCTCCGGCTGAGATGCTCCAATCCCGCTTCGCAATCGATCAGGATTATAGCAAAACGGGAAGACAGCTTATCAATAAAATGCCGTAACATGTCGTTAATCAAACAGTAGCAGCCAGGACCTTCAGAACGTCCCATGGCAAGTACCGAGAAACGAGGTGTGGTTATGAGGATCTCCTCGAGCTTATATTCAATCAGCATATCAGTGGGCATGGTATCGGAGAAAAAGACCTGTGAGGGCGATGCGATCTCTTCCCTGACATCGCCTATCGTCTTCCTTATTCTCACGCCCAAAGCGCTTGGAAGGCTCGTTGCGGGATCAGCATCTATCGCAAGCACTCTTCCTCTCCCATTCTCCGTGAGCAATTTGAGCAAGAGCGATGCTATAATCGTCTTTCCCGTGCCTCCTTTTCCCGCTACCGCGATGATAAACGCCTTTTTAGCCCCTTTCGCCATTTTTAATGTCGATTCGTTCCCCTTTGGGTTCCAAAAAATCTTATTATTTACTGTTACTTTTTGTATATGAAAATAC
>JACUTR010000063.1 GCA_014859735.1 Candidatus Methanophagales archaeon
TATGAAGTGAAGAGCAATAGTGTATAAAAGTGCGATGCTGGCCAGCCAGCCCGCTTTCCAGGCTATTTTGTACCTGGCAAAGAATATGAATGCGGAGGTTATAAGTGGTACTGCTATTATTTGGAGAAGAAGAGGTATCATTTTATATCACTCCCCCTATCACCGAATGGAAAAGATCCATAATGATTTTGGGATATACCCCAATGAGGAATGATACAACCGCTATAAGTAGAAGTGGAACACTCATCGTTAGTGGTGGGTCCTTGATCTTATCGTTATTTGCTAATTTGGGGTTCAAGGGACCAAAGAATATTCTCTTCAGGGACCAGAAGGTGTAAGAAAACGTTAATATAATTGCGAAAATACCCATAATTGCTACTACCAGTACAATAGAAGGACCATATGCTCCATACATGAAGATGCCTGTAAACATTATCCATTTTGCTGAGAAGTTAGCAAAAGGCGGAAGGCCTGAGAGCATCAGACAGCCAAATGCCCAGAGCATACAGGTTACTGGCATCCTGGCTACAAGTCCGCCCATCTCATTTATGTTCCTCGTCCCTGTTATATAGACCAGGATACCCGCGGTTGAGAAGAAGACGGTCTTAGCCATGATGTGAGCCAGGAATAAAAACATCCCACCTTCCACACTCCAGGTGGTGAGTGCTGCCACCCCAAGGACAGTATATGATATCTGGCTTACTGTTGAGCAGGCAGCGATTCGCTTCACGTCTGTTTGAGCCAGTGTGAGAAGAGAACCATAAACCATGGTTATCAGAGCCAGTATCATGATGGGTATGCGGAAAGCATCGAGATCCGCGTGAAGCGGTAAAAAGATAATTCTAACAAGTACATAAAGCGCGATATTCGCATAGACGGCAAGCAACCCGGCTATGCACGTGGGATGTTCTGCGTGAACCCAGGGCATCCAGACATGGAGAGGAAATATTGCCAGCTTAGTAGCGAAACCAAGAAAGATTAATGAGACAATCAAAGTCAAAAATCGATTGCCTGAAAGAGCGGATAACTCCGCGATTTCAAAGGTTCCTATCTGAGAATAAGTTAATACAATCCCGGTTAGTACGCAGACTGCACAAAAGGCTGCCCAGAGGAAACACATCAGGGCAACTCTAAATCGCTCTACATAACCAAAATAACCCATTATGAAGTAAAGGGGAATAGTTAATAGTTCTGTGAAAAGAAAGATCTGTATAAGGTTTGTAGAAAGGGAAACCCCGAAGAAAGCTGCGGGAAAGAGGAGGAACATAAAGTAAAACCTCGTGTAATACAAAATCCTCGTCCGTTCATCCGCTTCTGGATAGAGTACATCTATTCTGTGTTCTACATAGTGTATCGAGTAAAATGCAAGGGCAGCACATAACAGATTTATTATCAACCCGACTGGTAGACTCAAACCGTCATAGAGGAGATCCATACTCACCTCCGGCGCAAATGGGTATGCCTCATAAATTATTTCACCCTGATAAACTCTGATGCCAGCTATGAAGTGAAGAGCAATAGTGTATAAAAGTGCGATGCTGGCCAGCCAGCCCGCTTTCCAGGCTATTTTGTACCTGGCAAAGAATATGAATGCGGAGGTTATCAGTGGTACTGCTATTATTTGGAGAAGAATAGGTATCATGTTATCACCCCCAAAAATATTAAAAGGATTAAAATGATGAAGCCAATATAGAATATAAGGACATATATTAGATTATATCCTAAGTATCCAGTTTCAATTCGAATGCGCTTCGTCCCGCTATAGATTGCTCCTGGGATAGCGGGAATGCTTATCCGTGCGACTCTCCCGAGGGAGTCTTTCATATGATAGAATCTATCCAGTGGATTTTCAATATACTTAGGTACACGGGAAAAAATGGCAATCATTCCAGAGGGAATGCTTATCCGTGCGACTCTCCCCATGCTGTCTTTCATATGATAGAATCTATCCAGTGGATTTTCAACATACTTGGGTACACGAGAAAAAATGGCAATCATTCCAGAGGGAATGCTTATCCGTGCGACTCTCCCCAAGCCGTCTTTCATATGATAGAATCTATCCAGTGGATTTTCAATAAACCTGGGTACACGAGAAGAAAGCGCAATCAGTCCAGCGGGAACTTTCTCATGATACAATTTATCCAGTGGATTTTCAATATACTTGGGTACACGAGTAAAAAGCTCGGTCATTCCACCTACGAAAAACATGTAATAGAAACGATCTATGTACCACCTATTCCAGAAGAACTTATGAAGCATCTTCAGAGATGCATGCTTCTCCAACATACCCGCAGGATCTAACTTGCCCGAAAAGTAAAGTAAATATGCCGGCACAATACCTATAACCACAGAAATTACTGATAGAAGAGGAACTAATAAATGAGGCATCTCGGTAGCATGTTCAACTGGCAGATGAAGTTTTTCTACCAGGGTATATCCAAATCCCTCGTGTAATAAATGCTCTAAGGGGAGACCAAATATGCCAAGTACAATAATCGTGATAGCTAAAACACCGCATGCAACCACCATTGTAAGACGGGCTTCACCGAGATGCACACCTTTTCGCTTTAAATTTTCTACGTTTTTACTCTCCTTTCCATAAAAAGTCATTCCTATAAAGCGTAGCGTATAGAATGCAGTTAGGACTACGGTAATTAAAGCAAATAAGAATAAGGGGTAATTATGGGCTTCTAAGCATGACAAAAGAATGGCGTCTTTACTCCAAAATCCGGGGAATGGCGGGACTCCCATCAGAGATAGAGCCGCAATAACCATGAAAATCCAGGTAAACGGCATGTACTTCCTGATGGAGCCCATGTCGTTCATATAGATAGAATGAGCAGTGTGAATGACCGAGCCAGCGCAAAGAAAGAGACAAGCCTTAAACAGAGCATGATTTACCAGGTGAAACATTCCTGATGTAAAGCCTCCCATTAGACTGTGCGCTGTTAATCCTGTTACTCCCAATGCAAGCATCATGTAGCCTATCTGACTGACGGTAGAATATGCAAGAGCTTTTTTCAGCTCCAGAGCAACCATACCTTGAGTAGCAGCCAAAAAGGCTGTGATTGCACCTATCCAGGCGATTAAAATGAAGAAATAAGAAGCTTCACTGCATCCAGCTACCCAATAGCCGTAGAAGAAAATTGGTACGAGTCTGGCAACCAGATAAACGCCGCTTTTTACCATTGTTGCTGCATGAATCAGTGCTGAAACTGGACCGGGACCTGCCATAGCTTCCGGAAGCCACTCGTGAAGTGGAAACTGTGCAGACTTACCGATGGGTCCTGCAAGAAGGAGAATACTCATCAGTAAGATCATTCCCGATGACTTTGCCATTTCCGGTAGCCATATTGATGAAGTCTCATAAAGTTCCAGGATGTTTAAGGTTCCAGAATAGGCATACATCAGAAGCATCCCACCTAACATGACAACATCCCCAGCGGACGTTACAACCATTGCTTTTAAGCCGCAATGGGAAGGTGTGGTGTATTTAGTGGGAGCAGGACCACCAATCCAGTATTTCTTCTCGTCATTTTTGTAAAAACCTATGAGCCCCCAGCTGCAGAGACCTACCATTTTCCATCCGATGAAGAGAAATAGCAAGTTATTGGAAAGAACCAGAAGGAGCATACTTCCAATGAAAAGGTTCATCCACATCCACCACCTTGTTAAGGACGGGTCACCTTTCATATACCCCAGTGAGTAGACCATTATGATGAAGCTTATAACTGCAACTACATTCGCCATCACTATGCTCAAAGGATCAATCAAAACACCGGCTTTCAATTCTATGGGGAAGGAAAGCCACACAAAAGCGCTCTCGATTGGCAACTTCTCTGGATGGAATAAATAGGGTATGAGCATCACGCTGCACAGAGCTGCGAGGAAAGATAAAAACACCGCTCCATAATCTCTGAGCTTGGGATGGATTCTGGCTAAAACAGGAGATAAAAGCGCACCGGCGAAAGGGGAGAGAACACATAGCCAGGCAACTTCCGCCGCTATCATTATGGCACCACCCCCAATCCAAACATTGAATTAACCGCGTCCAATATGGGGAAAGGTATCTTCATGAGCCAGATAACCCCCACGATCCAAGAGAGAGCTGCGAGGACTAACACCGGGATGAGCATACTCATTGGTATCTCGCCTCTTTCTTTTTCTATCTCTTCCTCAACTCCTACTCTCAGATACATCATTTCTACCACATGAAAAAAATAACAGAAGGTAACAATCACGCTGAAGAGTATCACTGCCGCAAATATAAATTGACCCGCCTCCAGGAAGGCAAGTATTAGATATAATATGGTAACAAATCCCGCACTTGGTGGGATGTCACACATCGCGAGAGCAGTAAAAATGAAGGCTATGCCGGTATAAGGCATTTTCCTACCCAAACCCGGGAATTTCATTATATCCCACAGTTCAGCTTTTTTATAAATAAAAGCACCAGCAATTAAAAACAGACAGCCCTTCATCACTGCATGGTTCAGTAAATGCATCACCGCAGGAGTTAGTCCTAAGGTTGTGGAAGTGCAAATTCCCACAGCGAGCATAATATATCCCACATGCGCTACACTCGAATAGGCAAACATCCTTTTCAGGTTATACTGTGCTAACGCATAGACAGAACCAAAAATTATGGCTATTGCAGCTAACCAGGAAATAACAGTGGTAAGGGGCGCGTAAATCTGGATAAATTCCACGGTGTAGACAGAAAAAAGGACCCTTATAAATGCATAAATTGAAACTTTTGACATCGCAGCCGCTATTATCACACTAACCGCGGAAGGAGCATACGCATATGCATCAGGTTGCCATGTGTGAAGCGGGAAGAAAGCCATTTTTATGCCCAATCCCGTGAAGAAGAAAACAAAAGCCGCTTGAACTACTCTATTCCCGTATAAAGGTGGCAATAAAAGAGAGAGATCGTGCATGTTCAGCGAACCCGTTACCGAATATAAAAATCCTATGCCGAGCAAGACGAAACACGCACCGATAGAACCCATTACGAGATAAGTGAAGCCTGCCTTCAGCCCTATTTTACTCGACGCTATTAACGCATACCCAGCAATACACATTATCTCGAGAAAGACATACATGTTAAATATGTCACCGGTCACGGTTACACCGCACATTCCCGTGATGAGGAGCTGAAAAACGGTATAAAAAGAAACTAATTTATGGGGCAATTCGTGCTCTATGCTCCTCTTTGAATATATCGCACATATCAAAGCTATAAACAGAACGATGACCAATACGTATGCATTCAACGCATCCACGAGATATTCTATACCCCAGGGTGGCTTCCACCCGCCAAGCCAGTAATGTATAGTCCCTACCGTGAGGACGTGATCCAGGATAACAATAGACATGACGAATTGAAGGAGAATGGTTGCGATAGAGATGAAACAGCATGATTTCTTGTTTACTAAGCCGGCAACCAAAATAGTAAATGCCGATAATAGCGATATTGCGATGATAAGCACCGGGAACTGTTCAACTGGACTTAACATGTTTATAAGGGATTAAAACTATAACTCATATATAAAGCTGTTTCTTTTTCTCGGCCGGGACACCGATGTTAAATCTACCTCTTTTTCTCAATGGGACACCGATGTCACGCTACATCCCCCTCTGCCTCTCTAGCTCTATTATTTCCGATTCTTCGATCGTCCCGTATTCCTCATACAGCCGTATTACCAGAGCGAGGGCGACTGCGGTGACGGCAACCGCTACCACGATCGCCGTCAGGATGAGCACATGGGGTAAGGGATTCACATACACGTATCCCATGTGTATCATCTCCTCGCTCACAATCGGTGCGGTTCCTTTAGGAAGTGGTCCAATATCAGCCAGGGATATGTAGAAGAGGAAGATAGCGGTTTGAAATATGTTCAATCCGATGATTTTTTTTATCAGATTATCCTTCGCGATCATCGCATAGAACCCAATGAGGATGAGAATTATGGAAACCCAGTAATTATATTTTGCGAGTAGTTCCTCGACGAGCCATTCGATCATTTCTATCTCGGTTCCTCCTTTTCTTTTTCTTCTTCCTCTTTTTTCCACACGAGGTTGAAAAATATCTCAGTGATTACTGCCATCACGGTTATCCCTATACCTATCTCGACGAGATCCATCCCCAGAGCACGGTTCTCCTCAAACATATGTGTTAGGGGGATGAACCCGTAGTTGAGATACTCTGCAACACCTAAACTGATGAGTATGCAGAGGAGTCCGACTCCCGCGTAGAGGTATACCCCTGTACTCATTAAAGCGGTATTCGCGCCCTCGGGGAATCTCTTTCCCGCAGCAGCAAGGCCAAAAACAACGAGGTATAAGACGAAAGAAGAGGCGAAGATAACACCGCCCTGAAATCCGCCGCCCGGTCCACTTGCTCCATGAATGATCACATACAGTGCAAACAACTGGATAAAGGGTATCATCAGTCTCGATATGGTCGCGGTTATAACATCTCGCTCGTATATCCTCTTCTCCTCACTCATTTTTATCTCCTCTCCTTACTTACCACAAACATAGCCTCTATTTCGGCATCTTGCCCCGTCTCCTCAACAGTAATATAACGGACACACCCGCGGTAAATATGACCGTGGCCTCTCCGAGCGTATCAAAGCCTCTGTAATCTGCGAGAATATAGGTGACCATGTTCGGGACTTCCGTCTCATGTTCGCCTTCCTCCCAATACCGCACGACGGGTGCATAGCGATAGACATCCAGAGTATCCCCGTCTTTCATAATAAGGTAATATTTCTGCTCCTTAGGGGCGTCCGGAGCCGTCCCAAAACGGGTGGTGGGGAGCGCGTAATACTTTTCCAGGGGAATGATAAATGCATCCCATTCTCCTTCCAGCAATTCTCCTTCCAATCCACGAGCTTCCTCAACCTTGATCGGGAGTGGAAGACCGGTCTCTTCAATTTTATCCATCAGGCTCGCAGGAATAACACCCTGGTTCAAATCAGCTTCTATCTCATCAGCATCAATGCTGAACAGCTTTACCCCCCTATTTGGGGCGGAATGAGGATCGCCAAAGTCAGGTATATCCTCCGCCACATAGATAAAGAGCGCGCCTAAAATGAGTACCGAGATGAGTGCGACCGCCGATAGTGGTTTCATCCCTTTTCCCACCTCGCTGTCCTGGTTAACGCGGCGATTAAGAATGCAGTTGTTGCACCCGCGCCGACTGCCGCTTCCGTGAAGCCCACATCCACTGAATGCATCTCCACCCAGACTATTGCCATGAGGAAACTATACGCGCTCAGCAACATGATTGCACTCAAGAGATCCTTCACCGTTATCGCCACGAGCGCGATTATTACAATGAGCGCTAAGAGAGCAAGGTCAATAGGTATGATCATCCGTTATCCTCTCACCCCCTTCTCTTCTGTTTTTTCTAACAAAGCTACCATTTTTATCACCATTCACCATACACCTCAGCCACTTTCGTTTGCATCGTCTTATCCACTAAGAGCGCATCCGCAGGTGCTTGTGCGAGTGCGTGCACCCAGAACTTACCCTTCTCGGGTTCAACCAGTATGGTTACCGTTCCCGGGGTTAAGGTAATGGAATTAGCCATGGTAACGAGCGCGAAATCGCTCCTCAAAGTAGTTTCAAATTCGATGATGCGGGGGTCTATCGGCATCTTTGGATGGAGAACACGATATGCAACATCAAAATTCGCCAGCACGATCTGCCACAACTCCCAGGGTATGTAAAGGAGGAGCTTAAAGAGCTTATCACGAGCGAGCCCCCCTTCCTTCATAAAGAGGTCATGCGAGATTAAAGCTACAATTGCGCTGCATATTATTCCCGCTGTGATATGAAACGCATCGAAGAAACCGGATAACAGAAGCCAAAATAGGAACATGGTAACAAACGTTACGAGAATCCCGAACCCCTTTCCTCTTTTCTTCTCGGTCATTTTATCTTATCTCCTTTGACTCTTCACATTCGCTTATCTCCTACCTTCCACGGCTTTACACCAGTATTATAAGCCGCTTTCATTATCGCATGTGTCGCTGTTGGATTAGCGAGGAAGAGGAAGACGATTAAAAATAAGAGCTTCACGAGTACCAGAGGGGTTTCAGGGTAATAGAATAGATGGTATATGAGTAACCCGGTTATTATAAGGACCTCCCCAAGCGTATCGCACTTCCCCGTCGCATGCAGTCGTGTATAAAAGTCGGGAAGTCTCAGTAATCCAATGGCTCCCGTGAACATAAAGAATATGCCAGCAGCCAGGAATCCCCCACTCACCCACGCGATTATCCCGACCATTCTTCACCCCTCTCCAGATATTTTGCGAATATGAGCGTGGCAATAAAGTTGAGCAACGCATAAAGAAGCGAGATGTCAAAGAAGATAGGTCTCTCGAAATAGTAGCCGATGACGACTAAGAGAACAATGGTTTTTGTCCCTATTACGTTCACCGCCGCTACCCTATTAAACACGCCGGGTCCAAATGCCGCACGGTATAGAGTTAACAATATCGTGAATACGATTAACAGCCCTACGACTAAAAATACTTCTATCATCTGTCGCTGGATTATGGTTTATAATTGATTTATATAGGTTGGTTGTTGAGGGTATATAAAAAGCTTTTGAAATTTTTTCCGTCGGCGATGCGGGTATTCGAAGAGGAGAAGAAACGGGCACTTGAGCGATTACAGAGAGGAGGAGCAGACGAGGAAGTGGAGGAGCTACTTCAGCAGATAAATAGCCTCGACGAGTTCTTCACAACGAGCAGCTGCTCGGGCCGAATAGCTTTGATCTGCTTGCCTGAGATCGGTGCTAAGCGGGAAGCGATGGTTATCGTATCGAAGGCGAATTTCATGCTCGAACGGGGCAAAGGGAAATTAAAACGGTTTTGTTACCGGCTGAGGGAGCTTGAATAGACCGTTTTATACCCTGTACCGGTTCATTTAAGTCTAATTAGGTTTTTCCTGCCCTTCATTACCTTTTCTATGCGTCCGTTTTCTTTTAATGAACGTAGCAAAGCACTCGTTTTCGATTTGGAAAAACCCGTTTTCGCTATTATGTCAGATTGATAGAGAACTCCTCCGGCATCCTTCAGTATTTCGAGAATCTTATCCTCGTCAGTTTTTAGTATCTCCTCCTCTATGCTCTTCTTTTCTTGTTTCTTTTTATAAGTAATCCCACCAGCGATGATAAGTGCTCCTGCGCCTATTACACTGACCACTACCCATATGACCGGGAATGTTGATCGAAGTACAACACCTGGCTCGCCTGGGCTAAAGTCTCTTAACCCGTACCAAATTAATTCATTAGCCCTTACGATATCCGGCTCAGGGCTCACTGCAGCAACTTTATATCCGCTCGGATAGGTGATAATCAACGCATCATCTTTAGAAAGATATAATCCGCCGGCAAATGCATCTCCCGCCGTGATCCTCCTATCTTCGGTCATGGCAAAGCCAATCCATTTGAATTGATAGGTAATCACGCCATATCTACCTGTTGGCAGGTCCTTTACATCAAAAGAGAGGTTAAAATTCCGGGCTCCCATATCTCGTCCGGTCGCTGCCTCAGCCTCACTAACAATCGCATGTATCTTGTTCGAAAGATATTCCAGCTCGCTCTGGTTGGATTCAAGAGCTGAAACATATTCTTTAAACGCCTCCTCTCCACTTTGAGTTGTCAATCCAATTCGATCCTTTATGATCCAGGTTGCCGAGCCATCTTCTATAATATTTATCGTATACGTGGTTTTATACTCCTCTCCTTGAGCTAAAATAGGCGTAATTGAGTACCATGTCATACTCAAAACGATCAGAGCTATGATGGAGAAATATCTACGTGACATTGCTATTCTAATAAATA
>JACUTR010000064.1 GCA_014859735.1 Candidatus Methanophagales archaeon
AATTTATTAAGTTGCTGTCCCACTCGTATTGCCAGTCCAAATTTCAGCGCAAGTTGCTGGAGTAAAATAATTGGCTCCTGCGTTTTTACCTCTTCAACAAGTTCAGGAAGTATTCTAAAGGCCAAATCTACTAGCAAATTGCTGTCTTCCAAACGCGTGCATGTTAAGAGGTAACATTCACCTTCGGGTTCGATCATTCTCTTAACAAAGAATCTAAGATCCAAATTGTCAAATTTCGCAACTTGTTGTTCATCCGGGCTTGTTATACTTTGCTGAATCTGATCCTCTGTAATTTGAAACTTGTTTTGGCACTCATTTTTAAATAATTCTGTAAAGGTGATCCTCATCTTAACTCACTTCTTTATTGTCTCCTATCATATCGAACTTTTGTCTGTAATAACTTAAATTTTTCACATTACTTTTATTCTCATACTCCCTCCTTCTGCCCATTTCTTCATTTCTTTCTTATCCCCCTCGACAAAGGGCTAGAGGTGCCTTTAAGTGTAGTTAAAATAACCACACACATTTTCAAAAATCCTTCTATAGTTGTGATTTAAGCGAATGGTTAAACCTTCCGAATACTAATTGCAGTTAGAAAATGAAACGGAACAAAAAGAAAGCCCTGGACGGGATTTGAACCCGTGGTCTCCACCTTACCAAGGTGGCGCATTGCCAACTATGCTACCAAGGCATCGATCGTACTAATATATACGCATGCCTCCGTTATATAATATAAATTCCCGTTAATAGATATAATAATCCTCAGTGCTGCACCTCCATCGGTTGATTCTCCATCTTTCTTTTCTTTATATACAATGAAGAAGAATTTAGGTTTGACTGAGCGAGAGTACATGAAAATTGGGATATTAGGACCCGAAGGGACGTTCTCAGAGACTGCCGCCGTGCTGTGGCTCAACGTGAGAAGAGGTGGGACCATCGAGCATGTCGAGCTCAACTATTACGAGACGATCATTGACGTCGCTGAGAGCATCGTGCGAAAAGAGGTTGATTATGGGATTGTCCCGATCGAGAATTCGCTGGAGGGCTCGGTGGGAGAGACGTTAGATCTGCTTTCGAGCGAGAATAACGAAGGTGGAATGCGTATAGTCGGTGAGATTTTAGTACCCATAAAAATTTGTCTGCTCGCTAAACAAACTTTAGGAAAGTTTGATCATCAAACTTTTCAGAAAAGTTTGATCAAAAATGATTCGCAGTCGTTCGCGAGAATACGAAAGGTCGTTTCACATCCCCACGCATTAGCGCAATGTAAACAGTTTATCAGGCAACGATTGAAAGTGAAGGGCGTGGAGGTGAAATCCGTTGAGAGCACGGCTGGTGCCGCGAAAATGGCAATGGAGGATGAAACGATAGCCGCATTAGCATCTGAAGAAGCAGCGAAGAGATATAAGCTGAAGATCCTGGCGGAAAATGTGCAGGACAAAGAGAGCGTTACGAGATTCGTCGCACTCTCTTCTTCTGATGTTGAAACAGAACCTACCGGAAAGGACAAGACCTCTCTCTTACTCTATTTGAAGGACCGTCCTGGGGCGTTATACGAGGTCCTGGGTGAATTCGCTCAGCGTGGCATCAACCTCACCAAGATCGAGTCCCGGCCTTCCAAACGCGCTCTGGGCGATTATATGTTTCATATCGATTGTGAAGGGCACTTAGAAGAAGAAGTGATAAAGGAAGTGCTGGACGGGGTTAAACGGAAAGTGGCGATGTTGAAAGTTCTGGGCTCGTATCCCATGGCAAGATGGATAGATAGATAAGATGAAGATCGTTGTTACTGGCGGGGCGGGATTCATAGGTTCGCATCTGGTTGATCGATTGATAGAGGAGAACCATGAGCTCGTCGTCCTGGATAACCTGAGCTCAGGTAATGAGAGATTCATCGCTCCTCACCTCGGTAAAGAAGGGTTCCAGTTTCACCAGATAGACCTGCTGAGTGGCAAGATAACCAGCTTCTTTGAGGGTGTCGAGGAGGTCTGGCATCTCGCGGCGAATCCTGAGGTGCGATTAGGTGCGGAAAATACACGAATCCATTTGGAGCAGAATCTCATCGTAACCTCTAACGTATTAGAGGCAATGAGGATGCAAGGGGTGCGCAGGATAATATTCACCTCCACATCCACGGTCTACGGGGAGGCGGATAAACTGCCAACACCAGAAGAGTACCCCACCATGCCTATATCGTTATACGGTGCGTCGAAACTTGCTGCTGAAGCGTTAATCGCTTCGTACTGTTATACCTTTGACATGCGCGCCTGGATATACCGGTTTGCCAACGTTATAGGCAGGAGATCTACCCATGGGGTAATCTATGATTTTATACATAAGCTCAGAAGCAATCCCACGGAGTTGGAGATCCTGGGCGATGGGAACCAAACGAAATCATATATTTACGTGGATGACTGTATCGAAGCTATGCTCGCGGGTTTACAAGCAAACGGTAAGAACAGGGTGCATGTCTTCAATATCGGTACAAATGACATGCTACGGGTGAAGCGAATTGCAGAGATCGTGTGCGAGGAGATGCATACCTCACCAAAATTCAAATTCACCGGTGGTAAACGGGGCTGGAAAGGTGATGTCCCTGTTATGTTGCTCGATGCCTCGAAACTGAATGAATTAGGCTGGAAACAGAGGTACACCTCGGAAGAGGCGGTGAAGAAGGCGACACGAGATCTGTTAGGGTTTTAAAAAAAACCATCAAAAACGAAAAAAGAGGTAGAGGGGAAAAAAAATGTCCCCCACGGTTTTTTTTACTCCATCACTTTCTTGAGTGGTGCAATTATCCGGGGATACCCTACCGCCATCATGTGGCATCCAGCAGCAGGTGTTCCTTTTAGATATTCTAAGAAACCGGTGAAGTACTCCACGTTGATTCGGTCAATTTCCTGCTTCTTCTTCTCCTTATCCTTTATCTCCTTCGTCGCTTCAAGGGATTTCAGATAATCCGGTGGGACATCGACGCCTGCTACGTACTTATCGAAGAAATCAGCCGCTCCAAAACTCTTGGCCGGGAAGATACCAACCAAAATTGGGACATCCACCTTCCCCAATTCTTTAAAGAACTTATCGAGAATCTCTGGGTAGTAAACGACCTGTGTCTGCAGGTATTCCACGCCAACCTTGATCTTTCTCTTCACCTTGGCAACCTCAGCCTTTAAATGTGCTGCTCCGGGTGCCGCTGCTCCTCCGACATGCAGTTTCGGTGGGTTATGGATATCATTACCACCGAGGTCTTTCCCCTCATCCACCATTTTCCGTATCATGTATATCAGCGTGGTTGAGTCCAAATCGAATACCGGCTTTGCATCCGGTGTATCACCAAGGGATACATGGTCACCCGCTAATGCGAGGATATTCTTTATCCCCAATACACCAGCGCCGAGCACGTCGGATAGAAGCGCCATACGATTCCTGTCAGAACACCTGAGCTGGTAGACACACTCCATACCGGTCTCTTTTTCGATCTTATACGACGCTGCCAGGCTATTAACATAAGCAAAACTCTGTGGATTGTCCGTCACGTTACAGGCTGTTACTAAACCCACGAGCTCTTTTGCAGCTTCAATCGGCTCCTTGACATCTCCCGCTTTTTCCGGTTCTAACTCACCAGTGAAGACATATTTCCCTTCCGCTAATTCCTTCATCAATTGGCTATAAACTTCTCCAGGCATTTTTTTCTATCACACTCCTATTTTTTCCCCTCTTCAAGCTTCGGTTTTGCACTGAACGTATAAGTCAGGAATCCAGGCATAGCCCCAATCATGGCACTCATCATATTGACGGGTTCCTCTATCTCGAACAGCCGCGGCCTCTTACATTTACTCCATTCGTGAGGCGCTCGCATCTCTATGAATTTGTCGAGTTCGCCAAGTTTCTCCATCCGCTCGTAGATCTTAACCCATGCGCAGTCCTTTTCAGCGTCTATTTCACATTTATCATCAACGCGCACCCCTCCACAAGGACCGTTCATCAATCCCTTGCCGCACGACGTCAGCGGGCAGATACCAGCAGTTTTGCCTAATTCACACATGCCACAGGATAAACAGGTCTCCTTGAACTTCGTGGGTCCTCCACCTACAAGGCCGATTGCATTATTCGCTGGATATACCGCCTTTGTAAGACCCATTCCCTCATCTATATATTCGGTCGCTACTTGCACACCATCACCACAGCTCATCACCAGAACAGCATCGCAATCTTCAAGCGCCTTTCGTTTCTTATTCAAGAACACCGCACTCTTTTCAGTATCGCAGACTTGCATACTAAAGGGCATGGGTATTTTGGTGACCGACTTCCCCTCTTTCTCAAGTTTATCTGCCATCTCATCCACCGCTTTTTTGTCACCGGTATGATAGAACGTAGCACACCCGCCGCAACCCATTATTACGACGTCATTTTTTCCCTCAAGATACCCCAGAATCTCCTCTATAGGCTTTTGCTCTTGCGCAATCATTTTATACCTCCAAGTATATCTTGAGAGGGTAAGTGATATATAAATTTTTCTATTTTTCAATTGCAACCGTTCCTTTACATGTGGAATCATACACCAGCAGGAATCGTATGTATGTTCTCGCACATCAAAAAACAGTACAGCACTGCTGAATCCCCAGCTCTGCCCAATGAAAAGATGGTGGAGAGGGAATTGATACTATCACCGTTCTCAATGGCTTAGATCCCGACGCCCTAAACCGCTCTTTATGCAGGTTTAAAGCAGTCCCGTCGGGCATATCGGGATGCTACTTTCGCAATTGAATAAATTGAGTGCCATTTAAATAAAAGAGATAACAAGATTAAGGTATACGACATACTAAATCATGGCACCAAATCTGCCCGATGTGCAAGCGTGCAGCCCTGACATAAAGATAAACCTGACGAGGGTTGGCGTGAAAAATGTGAAGAAGTTGGTAGAGGTAGCGAGAGCGGGTGCAAAAAGACCGGTAGTTCTGATACCCGATTTCCACATCTTCGTAGACCTACCAAGTGATATAAAAGGAGCAAATATGTCGCGGAATCTCGAAGCGATGTATGAAGTGCTGGAAGAAGCGTTGAGCACGCCGACGTACGATGTTGAAGATTTGTGCAGTGAAGTAGCAAAGAGATTGCTCCTTCGCCATTCCTATGCCTCTACGGCTGAAGTGGGAATGAAAAGCGAGTATATGTTAAAAAGAAGGACCCCGGTGATGAGGATATCGTGTCAGGAGCCCGCAACGATCTTTGCTGAAGCAAGAGCCTATCGTACACCCTCGGAGGAGAAGGACCAGAAAAACGGCATGAGAATAAAAAAAATAATAGGAGCGGAGGTAGCAGGGATGACCGCCTGTCCGTGCGCCCAGGAGCTCATGCGGGAACGAGCACTGGAAGAATTGACAAAACTGGGAATAGCCAAAGAGGATAGTAACGCTTTTCTGGATAACATACCTCTGGCAACACATAACCAACGAGGGAGGGGCATAATATGCATAGAGGTTGAAGATGATGTTAAAGTCCCCCTGGATAAGATAATAGGGATAATAGAGAGATCAATGAGTGCTAAAACCTACGAGATCTTGAAACGTCCTGATGAGGCAAAAGTTGTGGAAATGGCACATAGAAAGCCCATGTTCGTTGAAGATTGCGTCAGGGAGATGGCGAAGCGCGTGGTCGAGACGTTTAAAGACTTGCCTGAAGATTCGATCGTTACCATAACGCAGATCAACGAGGAGAGCATCCACCAGCACGATGCGGTTGCCGAGCGCGTGGCTTCTCTTGGTGAACTGCGCCGGGAGTTAAAAGAAAGCACGGCCAATATATAAGCTAAGTAAGCCGGGGTGGCCTAGTTGGTTAGGGCGCGGCACTCATAATGCCGAAGTCACGGGTCCGAATCCCGTTCCCGGCATGCACCCTCCCTTTTTGGTAAGGCTTTTCCTTTCTGAAGAATCAACCCGGCAATGACCTTTTTGGTCTTTCACGGCGCTCAAAATAACCATTACTCTGCAACTATCGGAAGGAAGGTATTTGAAAACGTTACGCGGCGAGCCGTCCGATTTACATTAATTACTCACTCGACCTTGACCTTTTCCTTCTTCTTTGCCTCTTCCGCGTCGAGTTTCTTCTTGTACTCCTCCAACAGGGTTATCTCTTTCTCGATCGCCTTCGTGACTGTTTTCAGGGTGCTTATCCGCACAGTGATAATAGAAGAGGCGAGTTTCGAAGGTTTTGGAATGTAGGCGCCCAGATTTTCAGCGATATCGCCAGCTATGTCAGCAGCAACCTTGAGAGGGACGAATGTCGTCCCAATAAGTGCCTTTATCGCCTTACCAAAATCTTCGTCCCAATCAGTGCCGATAGCGCAATAATAGCCGCCGAAGAGCTGATAGTCACTCGAAATGGGACATTGGTTACAGATGCAGCCTCTTCGCTCAAGGTCACAATCAGTCTTCCCGCGAGCGCAGAAGAGTCCTTGCATTCCCGCCTTCATGCATTCAGTGTAACTCGGGCAGTTCATGCAGATGCACTTCTTCAAATTGTCCTCAGTATCTGGCACCATCATCTTTTTTACCTCGTTGCTTTCACCTATGTAAAACATCAGAGGTTGCAGGGTAAAAAGCTTGCCGATAAACTATCTACATACACCATCTTCACAATCTTTTTCAGCTCATCTATCCGTGCATCTGTCTTAATTGCGGTGTCAGAGAAATGCGTTCTGCTTGCGGAAAATCCAGCCGACCGCAAGGCATCGAGTACGGACGGGATAGAAGGGGGAGGGATTCTCAATGCTTTGCAGAGCGCATGATGCTCATAATAAAAGGGTATGTCCAACTCAAGGATACCGGTGTTAACGATCTTCAGTGCCTCGCTCTTCTTGCCCAGCGTTCTTTTTGCCAGTTCCTCATGCACCTGTTCGCAAAACTCATTCTCTTTTATCGGATGGATGTACAGTGGGCCTGCAATACGCATCTTCTTACCACAGAGTGTACAGATATTCTCTACGTTCAAATCCAGCATATCCGCGCACGGGAAAGCGAATCGATGGCCGCAGGAGAAGCAATGCGCGATGAAGCCCAGCCGTTCGATGCTCTCATCAGCTTTTCGCGCGCCTCTTTCCACACGTGCGATGAGTCGTATGAAGTGCGCAGAGGCATACGAAAGCAGCGGTTGTATCGCCTTGTCATATCTGCCCAGCTCGCGTGTTACGGCACCTAAAAGAACGCGGGTGCCCATCTCCGCATGGTATTCGGTGTTCAGCGGTCGTGCACCGTAGGTTCGCATGCCGCCGGTATGCGCGCCGCATAAGGGCGCGGTATCAGTCGCTGTTATCAACAATAATTGCTTTACTGACTTACAGGCAGCGTCCAAAAATGGAACAGGCGACCCAAACGGGTCTATATCCACCAGATCATAGGGAGTTCGTACTAACAGTACATTCGCATCCTCGTTATACGCCGTAGCTCGTTCTTCTATCTTATTTAACGCTATGTTTCGTTTTATCAGTTCGTAGGCGGGCGTGCTGCGGTCGTTAATCGATACTTGCAGGCCAACTTCGTTCGCTACCCGCACGCCGCGTACGCCGGTGCCGGCAAGGGCGTCGATGTAGGTCAATTGGGCCGGGGTAGGATGAGACGAGCTGAAGGCGGCAATACTGGCAATATCGATATCGCGGCAGAGTTCCATCACGGGGTTATAGAACATTGACCTGGTGAGTTCTGTCGGTACTATTATTCTGGTGGTTCCTTCTATTGTTTCGGAGAACATGCGTTATTGGAGATTAAGGGAAATGACAAATATAAGTTCGGCGAATGCTGAGTATATAACTCAAAAAAGATGCACAAATACGCGATCGAGATCTTTTATAGTGAAGAGGATGAGGGCTTTATAGCAGTGGTTCCCGAACTGCCGGGCTGCTCCGCATTCGGGGAAACAGCGGAAAAGGCATTGGAAGAGGTTAAAATTGCTATTGAACTCTGGTTGGAAACTGCCAAAGAAGAAGGACGTGAGATACCAAAACCGCGAGGGAAAGAGTTCCTCAACATACTCTATGAAACTACAGTTCGTGCCAAAGAACCTCAAAAGGTATGATATGCGGGTCAGGCACAGTTCCATTGTGGGATTGTAAAAGATTGACTTCGTGGGGTGTGTCGGTACTATTATTCTGGTGGTTCCTTCGGTTAGCTCGGAGAACATTGGTTACGGAGAAATAAGGAAAGTCATTTATATAAATTCGGCTAATGAAAACGGTGGAGGTGAAAAGAGAGATTGACACGTCTTCGTCTTGTCAAAATAATAGACGAGTATCAGTTTCTTACTTGCCTGAAGCATTCGTTATGGGGAAGTAGAACAGCTCGTTTCAAGAATTGGCAAGAAGGAGACTATCTTGCCTTCATCGTTGATAAGGCATTGTCAGGGCTTGCGGAGGTGGTAGGCAAACCGTTCCAATCCAAACAAAAGGTTTGGGATAATGACCTATTCCCCCATCGAATCCCTATTAAATTCACCCATGTTTTGGACGGAGACCAAAGAATTCCTATTTTAGGGGAAGTCAGAGATGCCTTGACTTCGGAGTGGGGTCCTAAATATGGGTGGGGAATTTTAAATCAACAACTCCTTGTTGATGAGCCTGCTGAAATCATTGTAAGGGCTATGCGTTCACAATCCAACAGCCTTTCAGAGATTATTTCTAACCTTGACCAATATCTGGAGGAAGCAAAGCAGCAAAGGAAGGCGGTAACAAAAATCACACGAAAACAAGGGAGACCAAGAAAAGAAACTTTTGGAATAGAAGAGATATTTGAGACGAAAGAGGAAGAGTCTCAGCACTCGAAAGCACAGTATGCATTGATTAAGCTGGGGAGGATAACCGGTTGTTCTGTATGGATCGCTTCAAACGATAGAAACCGTATTTTTCGGGGGAAACCTCTTGGAGAAGACTGCTTAAAATCTCTCCCTAATTTAGGTTTAAATGAAGAAGCTACTCGTCGCGTTTCACTTATAGATATCCTTTGGATTAGGCAAAATGCACCAGTATGTGCTTTTGAAGTAGAGACCACATCGGTGGTCTATTCAGGACTTCTTCGCATGTCAGATCTTCTCTCAGTTGTGCCCGCTCTTAGAATGAAACTCTTCATCGTCGCTCAAAAGGAGCGTCAAGAAAGGGTTATATCAGAGTTATCTCGACCCACATTTCAAAAAATTGGCCTTAACGAGTATTGTAAATTTATACCTATCGAAAAGCTAGAGGAGTTATCGTCTAAAGTTCGAGATTTTGGAGGACATATCCAGTCATCAATTCTAGATACAATAGCCATTGAAGTCGAAGAGGAATTCGAAGAATCATTGTAATTGTTGCAATTATGTGTCTAATCCCTCAACTTGCTAACATCTTTCGTTCAAATGCTTTATAATTTCCCAAGCCTGGAAACCCTACCGCAACATAATAGTAGCCGCACTTGGATCCAACCCCTTCTACTGCACCGTAAACCCGAGATGCGCCAGCACCTCATCGGCATTCGTTAACTCTGCCTCTTCAATGATTTCACGTGCTTCCACGTACCTCTCTACAGCCGCTACGCGCCTTGATTGTGCTAAGCGGCACTTTGTCGGGGTATCTTCTTGAATTATTGCTGAGAATATAAGTGGAAAAATAGAAAATGTTTATGGTACATGACAATAATAAGAAAATGAATGTTAAGCCCAAAACAAATAATCTCAGAAATAACTTTTGAATATTGTTCTTTACATTACCTAAATCAATGGCTTTCAAAGGACAAACGATTTGTTGACGCCTTCTCAGACCAAAGCGAAGACGACAGGAAATTAGAAATTCT
>JACUTR010000065.1 GCA_014859735.1 Candidatus Methanophagales archaeon
AAGACTTTTGAGGCGAAAACGCGAGAGCGATACCATCTGATGAAAGCGTGTGGCATGAATTTCTCGCCAATCGTTGCGGAATACACCATGCCGGACCATGAGATAAACCGCATGTTCGAGGATTACCTGGGCTTTCGCAGGCCGGGTTTGAGGATAGATGAGCAGAGAGAGCCACTTGTGGATGTTGTCTTACAGGGTGCTCGCCACTTGCTCTGGGAGATTTCAGATGAAGCGATTATCAAGAAGCTTCAGCAGCTCATGCTCGATAAAAAGATCATGATTCTTGACGGGCATCACCGCTACACAGCCTCTTATCGGTTGAGTAAAGATCACGGGGAGGGGTATACGCTGATGATGCTTGTGGAAGGGGGTGATCGAGCACTTTTATTGCTGCCCTGGCACCGATGCGTGAGAAACTGTCGCATGGAAGAGTTGTGGAGGAGGATAGAAGAGAATTTTGTTGTCGAACCTTACGATAAGCTTACCGGAAACACGCTTATCTATTCAAAGCTCAACGACGAATACAACGATGAATTCGACGTGAGATTCGGGATGTATGATGGCGAGAAATTCTATCTGCTGCGCGGTGATGAGCAGAGGATAAGGAGCCTGGCGAAGGAAAGGGGCGAACGAGTTGGGCTGGACGTCATAAGCTTGCACGAATGGCTTATAGAGCCCACGCTTAAGCCCTTACAGGGCTTGCGGGGTGATGGGGCAGAGCCCCATATTGGCAACCCTGAAGAAGATATCGTTTTTACTTCCAGTCCGCGAGATGCAATCGAGAAAGTGGATAGTGGCGCGTTCAGTGTTGCGTTTTTTCTTAAACCGCTGCGTATACCTGATGTGAAATACAAGGCAGAAGTGGAGAAGAGAGGACTTCCACAAAAGTCAACGCTCTTCCTGCCAAAAGTTGCTGAGGGCGTGGTGATGTGGAAGTGGGAATAACGGTGAATCTGATTAACGTTTCATTTATAGGGAAAAAATTTGAGATCACTTGGTAAATCCCCATCCACCACAGGCAGGGCATGGTAATGCCAGCATTCCCGGTCTCCGACCTGTTCCTTCACAGGAGGCACACTCTTTTCTCAACCTAAAAGGCCTACGCCCTGTACCGCCACAGATAAGGCACGGTAGTGCTGATACTCCTGGTCTTTTACCAGTTCCTCCACAATAGCCACAAAAGTGCCGTGGTTTTTTACGAGGGCCTTTTTTAAATTTCATGCTGAGCTTTAGCCCTTGGGTTAAAAGCTAGCAAATTCTTGCTCTTATATAAACTTTGCGCTATTTCTACGCTCTCGGTGGAGGTCTTTGTTTGCTTTTAAAAAAGAATGCCTTACTCGAGGGATATATTTCAGCCGAGGATTGAAGAAGTTGAATAGTTAAATAAACGGGGAAAAAATTATTACTACACATGTATTCAGATCCTGATCAAACGCGTGCAAAAATAGTTATTATCGCTGCGATCTGTGTCTTTAGCACGCAATTCGGCGTTACGGTCATCGCACCACTGCTCGGCACGTGGGTGGAGGCTTCAGGAGCGCCGTTCATCGTTGCTGCTTTGATCTTCTCTGCTTTTACCATTGTCAGCACACCGCTCAATATTCCGGGCGGCATTATGTCGGATAAACTTGGGAGGAAGCCCTTGATCATAGCGGGGCTCTTGCTTTATGCGGTTGCATCAGCTCTTTTCCCTCTTGCAACCGAACAGTATCAGTGGATAGTTGTACGGGCAGTACAGGGGGCTGGTGCAGGTTTGTTCTTCCCTGCAATCACCGCGTTGCTCGCTGAGGTGACGAGTTACGAGGAACGAGGACATGCAATGAGCGTGTACAACATCGGTTTGGGCGTTGGGTTAGCGGTGGGTCCGGCTTCAGGCGGCATTCTTTTCGATAGGTATGGCATCTTCATGCCGTTTCTCGTTTGCGCTGCTTTTGCGCTTCTCAGCGTTGTATTAGTGCTGCTCTTTGTTCAGGAGCCAGAATTGAGGATAAAAAGAAAAGAAACGAGTTTATTGTTACCTGACCGGGAAAGAAGAAGATTGACGCTCGCCTGTTCCGTGATATTTTTTGGGATTGGTGTCGCGGCCATTATGGGTGCCCTGTTCTCCCCGTTTGCTTTTGCGCCCGAGAACCTCAGGCTCTCCGCGGGAATCATCGGTCTAATTCTTTCATTGATGTTCATGGTGTTCGCACTCTTGCAAACAGGATTTAATCGGCTGATGAAGCGGATAGGAGAGCTCAGTCTCTCGGCTGCTGGATTATTCTTATGCGCTTGCGGCCTGCTCGTGCTCTACGTCGCAACCACCATTTTCCAACTTGTTATAATGAGCCTCTTCCTCGGCGCTGGTCTGGGTGCCATTTCACTGGGCACCTTAACGCTCGCATCGAAAGCCGCGGGAGAAGGAGAGGAGGAGCAGGAAAGGAGCGGTAAAGTAATGGGCATCTATTACACGGTATTTTATGCAGGTTTGGGAGGTATTCCGCTTGTTTGTGGTGCGCTTTCCGAAGTCTTCGGTGCACGGATGCTGTTTCTCGCGTATGCAGTGCTACTCCTTGTCGTGATGGTTGTGGTGTGGAGGTTTGGATTAGGTCAAAAACCATTCTAAGAAAACACTTCGACCGAAATTTTTTCCGTAGCTTTAACAAGTAGGTAATTTTTATAAGCATACACAAAGTATAAAAAGGTGTGGGAATCAATGAACTGGGATGCTGTTGGTGTACTGAGCAACATGATTCTTGTCGCGGCTTTGATTGTGATAACAGCTTTTTATGCCCGAGAGGTTAGAAGACAAACTGCCTTAATGGTACAAGATCGAGAGAGGAACAAAATTTTAGAGGAAGTTCAAGATGAGTTAACTCCAACTATTCATCGTCTGGAAGAAGAAATTGAGGCGATTGAACACAATAAAATCAAATGGATTCGCTATCCTACAGGGATTTGTTACTTCGAAGGATATCCTTCTAAACTTCTCTGTACTGATATTAAAGCGTGTTGTAGTGCAGCGAGAGATGTCTTTAGTAAGTTCCCTGATTTGAATGGGAAGTTTTCTTCTCACGATGCTTTACATGACAAGCTGTATGCCGCCTATGCTACGATTGAAAGAGAAGTTAAAACCCCTGAACTTAAAGAACGCTTAAAAGTTTTGGTAAAGGAATTCAATGAATCTCGGGAGGGGGTTTATAGATTAACTGAAGTACCTTTTGAAAAGCCCGATATAATTTTCGGAAATTTTATTATAAATTGCGAAGATCAAATAGAGCGAAGCCCTTATTCTGTCCAACCGCCTATTGATTTCTGGGAAGAATATCGGGATGAATTATTAAAATTTAGAGAGAAACCTCAGGTTGATAAACTTGATAAAGAGATTGAAGGTTTGTTAAGGCAATTAAAGGAATTAGATGAGGAGCTTTTAGAAAAACTTGCGAAAATAAGAGAAGAGTATCGAGTAAAGTACAACTTTACCAAATATGAAATTGATCCAGAATTAAAGAAACTTGAAGAATGGTGAATGTGTCTATTGACTTAATGCCGACATAATCACGTTAGTTGAAGGTAAGAAAGCGTATGTTCAGCAAAACAATTCAAATCTCCTCCGGCGCCTGTGCGATCTTTATCAATGCCTCTCTCTCTACGAAATGGAGCTCGCCCGGAACAACGAGCACATGCGGCAGCTCACCAAATTCGTAGTTCTTCAATCTATTCAAATAATCTGCCTTCACAACCGGCTTAGCAGAGCCCGCTCTCGCGATACCAACAAGTAGTGATTTCTTCAGCACTGCTCCTCCCTTCTTCTCCTCAACCGCCTCCAGCAGCCCTACCGCTTCGCTTATACGCATCGAGATATCAAGGTAGAGCAAGGTATGCAAGCCACGCTCTTTGTTCGCTCTAATCGTCTCGTATGGTACCTCTGATATAACGCCCTTGTAAGGTGGAGAGACCGTTGCGGATTTACCAAACTTGTAGTTCTGAAGCCCGCATACCCCAGCAACCGCGGAGGAGATGGAGGGTGCGTGTATTATCCTCGTCTCTATACCCCTATCAATCGCTCTGAGCCGCAAATCAAGATGCGTGGTGGCAATCATCGCATCACCACCACTGAGCAAAACCACGTTCTGGTTCTTTGCAGGCGCTAACACTACTTCTTCTGCATGCTCCTCGATATCGCTGCGTTGTAATAGCACAATTTTTCTACCAAAAACTTCCTCCATCTGTTCTACCCTTTTGCCGCCTAAAGGAGAGGTGTAAAATTCGGCATAAACCACATCCGCGGCTCTTATCGCCTCTAAACCCTTTACGGTTATATCCTTCTCATCGTATAAGCCGAGACCGACGAAGGTGAGCATACACTAAACCTTTCTTTTTCAAAAAAGAAACGTTTATTAAAGAAATAGTGTGCTTCGCAAAAACCAGTACTGCGAAAAAAAAATCGATGACCAAAAAATTTATAAAGACTCAGTTCAAAAATTAGACCCGTATAAAATCATTTAAAAGGGCCGAAAAAAATTAGGAGGTGATAAAAAGAGAATGAGAAAAATAGTAGCGATATTGATGGCAATGCTAATGGTGATGTCCGTGACAGTCGCGCTTGCGGGCGGCGTAGCAGCTAAGGGTACAGAACCAAAAGTACCGGTTATCATTGGATTTAAGGACACACCCGGTCAGGCGGATAAAGATATGATTCGCGGGCTTGGTGGAGACATAAAATACGAATATCATCTGATACCAGCGATAGCGGTTTCGATGTCTCCGCAAGCTTGTGATGCAATGATGAAAAACAAAAACGTGGCTTACATCGAGCCTGATGGTGAGGTGCATGCATTACAGACGATTCCATGGGGAATTGACAGGGTCTTTGGGGATGAAAAATATTCTTTTTCCACCTGGGATAGTTCCAGAGGGTCTGACGTAGCTGTAGCCGTCCTTGATACTGGCATAGACGAATATCACGAGGATCTCACTGTTCTCAATGGCACCAATACCATCGACGGTACCCACTGGGGCGCTGATGGGCATGGGCATGGAACTCATGTGGCAGGAACAGTAGCCGCTTTAGACAATACTGTGGGTGTTGTTGGAGTTGCTCCCGACGTCGGTCTGTATGCAGTAAAAGTTTTGGCTGATTCAGGAAGCGGCACTGTTTCATCTGTTGTAGCAGGCATCGAATGGTCAGTGGACAATAATATGCAAATTATATCAATGAGTCTGGGAACGTCAACCGACTATCAAACATTGCGTGATGCTGTTGATGCAGCTTACGGCGAGGGGCTTTTGCTGGTCGCGGCAGCTGGAAACGACGGTAATCCTGCTGGACGCGGAGACAACGTGGGGTATCCAGCGAAGTATGAATCAGTTATAGCTGTGGCTGCTACAGACCAGAACGATAATAGGGCTTCGTGGTCTAGCACAGGACCGGCAGTTGAACTTGCAGCACCCGGCGTAAGCATTAACTCCACGTTACCAGGCGACAAATATGGTACCAAAAGCGGCACTTCTATGGCTTGCCCACATGTGACTGGCGTTGCGGCGTTGGTTTGGGCAGTTAATCCCGGACTGAACAACACCGATGTCAGAGGGATACTGCAACAGACGGCTGAAGACCTGGGCCTGCCTGCAACCCACCAGGGCTACGGGCTGGTGCGTGCTGACGCTGCTGTGGCAATGGCTGAGGGAACTGAACCGCCAGCAACAGGAAGCATAAATGGAACGGTGACAGATACAGATGAGACAGCAATTGAAGGAGCCACCGTCGTGGTGGAAGGGACCACATTATCAGCCACAACGGGTGCCGAGGGTTACTATCTTCTGGAAAATGTTCCGGTGGGAGATCAAGAAGTTACAGCTTCTGCTAACGGTTACTACTCTAACACAACTACAGTAACAGTTATAAAAGATGATACAGTTACCCAGGACTTTACCTTGGAAGCCATCCCGACTTATACCGTATCGGGCACGGTTACAGATACTAAGGACACGGCCTTAGAAGGCGCAATTGTTACGATTGCGGGGACAGAGCTGTCAGCTACTACTGAAGGCGACGGCAGTTACTCGATATCTGAAGTTAAAGATGGCACTTACGACATCACTGCTAGCAAAGAGGGTTACAGCAGCCAGACCAACAAAACCGTCACTGTTAATGAAGATACTGTCGTGAATTTTGCTCTGGAAGAAATTACCGTGACCACTTTAAACGTGAAGGTTACAACCGATAAAGAACAGTATTCGAGGAACTCGTGGGTTTACATAACTGTGACCGTTACGGATACTGAAGACCAAGCAGTAGGAGGAGCATCAGTAGGTCTCACGGTTTATTATCCTGACGAATCTGTGGCTGCAACAGGCTCGGGAACAACAAACTCAAATGGCATAGTAGAGCTCAGGTACAGAGTCATGCCAAAAGCTCCGACTGGAGACTACAAGGTTGTTGCGACAGCGGATCTGGAAGGATATGAGACTGGGACAGGGGAAACAATGTTCAAAGTGGTTTAAACAACATCCCCTCTTTTTTTTATTTATTCAGGTAGGGATTTTGATGAGGCGTTTTCAATGAGAAACGATGTTTTAGTAGAAACACGAACGGAGAAAAGCAACTATTCAGTAGGAGAAGAAGTGAAAATGTCCATTACTATGGAGAATAAAGGACGTGGCACGATTGAACTTATTTTTACATCTGCTCAACGATACGACTTCCTGGTTTTGAAAGATGGTAAGGAGATTTGGCGTTGGTCAGATGGTAAAGTGTTCGGTATGGTTCTAGGACACTTGCTCCTGAAATCCGGAGAAAAACAAACTTACACCGAGGCATGGAAACCTGAAGATGCTGCGCCTGGGGAGTATGAAGTAATAGGGGCCATCACAAGCCAACCAGCTTATAAAACCGCCAGCACATTTAAAATAAGTAGTTAAACCTCGGCTTTCACACTTTTCTCTTCAATACCATACGAGGTGGACCTTATTATTCCTTTTTCTTTTTGTATTTTTCTCACCAAAAAAGAATATTTTATCTTTCACCATCCTATGTTAAAACCATGTTTCTCGAATTTAAGCGGGAAGTTGAGCACGTACTGAAGGACGCTTTGGAGAAGGCTTCTTATAACTATGAGGAGTTAGAATTAGAGGAGAGTGAGCATGCGGATATCTCATCACGCGTGGCGTTCTCGGTAGCTCACGCCCAGAAAAAGCCACCTGAAATCATCGCAGAGGAGATTGTACATCATCTTGAGCTACCTGCGGGGGATACATTGATAGCACAGGCAGTTGCAGCCGGCCCTTATATTAACTTCTCCGTGAACGATCTCTTCCTCCACAAGACCTTGATTGGGATAGAAGGAGGGATAGTGTCCCCTGAGAAGAGAGGGAAGATTATACTTGAGCATACCTCGGCGAATCCTGATGGCCCTCTCCACATAGGACATCTCAGAAATGCGGTTATTGGTGATGTTCTAGTACGGGTGTTGAAATACGCCGGCTACAATGTGGAGACAGAGTATTACGTGAATGATATGGGGCGGCAAATAGCAGTTGTAGTCTGGGGCGCAGAAAGAATCGTTTGTGATAATGCTAAAAAAGCTGATCATGCCGTTGCTGACGTTTACATCGCGGCAAACCGGATGGTAGAGGAGAACAGTGACTTTTTGAAGGAGGTAGATGAGCTCCTGAGAAGATATGAGGCAGGGGATCCTGAAGTCGTACAGAGATATGAGGCTCTTGTGAAGAAATGCCTTTCTGGAATCCAGGCATCTTTAGAACGGTTAAAGATTCAGCATGATGTATTCGTCTCGGAAAGTGAATTTGTGAGAAGAGGAGCGGTGGAAGCGGTGATAGAAGAGTTAAAGCAAAAAGGAGATATCAAACGCGATGGCTCTGCTCTGTTACTCCAGCTTGAAGGGATTGAAAAAGCATTGGTGATACAACGGACTGATGGAACTTCGCTCTACACCACACGAGACCTCGCGTATCACCGTTGGAAGGCCAAAAACTGTGACCGGATGATAGACGTGTTTGGTAAGGACCATGAGCTGGTCTCCCATCAATTGGCAAAAGCGCTGGAACTCCTGGGCGTAAAAGCGCCCGAATTTGTCATCTTCGCGTTCGTCTCGTTGCCCTCCGGCTCTCTATCCACACGAGCCGGTCGGTATATCTCCGCGGACGATCTCATGGAGAAGATCGAGGAACGGGCGTATAACGAGGTAGACAGGAGAAGGACCGATCTGGACGATGGTAAGAAGCGCGAGATCGCACGAAAAGTAGGGATCGGTGCATTGCGGTATGATATGGTGAAGGTATCGCCGGATAAACATATCATGTTTGATTTCGATGAGGCACTGGACATCGAAAAGAAGGGCGCGCCATTCGTTCAATATTCACATGCACGCGCTTGCAGCATACTACGGGCTGCAGAGGAGAAAGGATATGCGATAAGCCCTTACAGGGTCGTGGGGCAGAGCCCCATAGAGGATTACGATCCCACTCTGCTCAGGGAAAGGAGTGAAATAGACTTGATAAAGAAGTTATCCAGGCTTGACTCTATCATAGAGGAGGCAGCTTCAGAGTTGAAGCCGCATCTGATTGCTAAATATGCAAGAGAGCTTGCTGAAATTTTCAATTTGTTTTATAAAGATTGCCCGGTGTTAAATGCAGAGGATGAGCTGAGAAAAGCGAGGCTTGTTCTTGTAGATTGTGCACGCATTGTTTTACGCGATGTTTTGGATATACTGGGCATTGAAGCGCCGGAAGAGATGTAAAAACACTTTCTTTCTAAAGAAAGAACCTGTGCTAAGAAAGAGAAAAAGGTTTTGCAAGCAAAAGCGTTTGCGGAAGAGTGCTTACTAAGGCTCTCTAAATGTCCCTACCCGGTACTCCGCCTTATACGGGTCATAAACTGAATTGTTCCGATAATCGACCGATAAATAGATTACCCAGTAGCCATACCGCCCCTCATCCAAAAATAGTTGTATCGTCTGCGTATTATGATACCCCATTGCAGTTGAGATATCTTCAAAGCCATACAATTTCCAGAACGGGTCAATGATAAACCAGTTGGACAAATCTCTCCAGTTACCACCGGTATATATAATGCCGTATGTGTGAATGCGAGAAGAGCCCCACGCTATCGTCTTCGGTCCCAAACTTTTGTATGCCAGCCGGCAGAGGTCACGGGCGTAATGAACACAGACTGCGCTGTCATTCTTGGGCGATTCGAGGCTCGTATAATGCGCGACCCACGTAACCGTGCGGTTTGGATTCAGAGGATAAATAACCTCGTCGAGGATAATTGCAGGCTCTTTACTTCTATCTATCGTGTAATTGGAGAGGTCCCACGCAGAGATATTTACCGCAACTTGATACTGATAATCCAGAGGAACATGATCGGCGAAATAATAAAAGTCCTTATAATCGCACCGAAAATCCGCGTTCAAATCCCATGGAGCATACACGGTGTATCGGTCGTTGAAGTGCGACTTCAAGATATCCAAGTCCATCTGATTGATATACCCATCATTATTAAAATCAAGGTCAGTCAATGCGATGACGGGCTGTTCCTCTTGCCCCCTACAAGCACCGATTAGAACCCCATAGAGAAGTACGAGCATCAAGAGTATCTGCAACGTTCCAAACGAACTCATCGTTTTCATCTATCTGTCTGCATCTCTCCTCATTCACAACATCGTCATATCTTCTGCGCTAAG
>JACUTR010000002.1 GCA_014859735.1 Candidatus Methanophagales archaeon
TTTTAATACATTTTTTTCATTTATATGAGAATATATATAAGTTTTTCTATTTCTTCTTACTTCAGCTGGCTAACGGATAAGAAAATAACAAAATACTTCACCGTACGCGGAATTTACGTTGCCTGTTATTCAAACAATCTCACTAACCGAAATACCTGATTTAAGCTCATTCAACTGACTTTTTAGAAGAAAAACACCAAAAAAGGAGACTGAAGGAAATTGAGCCTTTATCTATCCAATCCTTTATCTGAGCGCTTCTTTCTTCTTCCTCGTCATTCGTCTACTCTTTTGTAGCTTCGATTACTCGATCCAGTAATATATCCACCAGCCGCTCATCCGCTCCTATCGGCTTTGCGTAAGTAAGCTTAACATCTCTACCCAGATCCTCCCAAGCACCCTCAAAGGCTGTTTTCAACTTCTCTGGGATGTCCTCTTTGGTATGCGCCCCGTCAGCTAAAAAAACAGGCTGCGCCACTATCGTCTTCATTCCGTCTTGAGCAAGGTCTCTCAGTACTTCTTCAATGCTCGGCGAGTTCAATTGCATGAAGGCTACCTTAACCGCTTTAAATATCCCCCGCATTTCTATTCTCTTTCCCAACTCTTCGAGCACTTCTTTATTATAGGGTAACGTGCTTCCATGTCCGATTAAAACGACCGCAGTGTCATCTCCATTTCCGCCTACGTCTCTATTCTCTTCTTCTGCCAATTTCATCACCTTCTTTCTGATATGTGGTATGAAACGATCCTAACTCCCTAAAATTAAACCATTTTAAATAGTTTTCGATTTTGGTATTGGTAATAACTTCATCAATGGGTTTCATATTTATTGTATGTATGAGAAGAAACCGATAAGGTAAAAACACGACTTATCCAATTAAGATGCTGCTTCATACTTACTTGCTTATGGTCAGTACCGAACTCATAAATCCGCTACCCTATACTTCTCTTTTATTCGCTTCCTGATTTCTTGACCTATTCCAAGCATCTTTTTGGGTGCTAATGGCTCAGGAACTGAGGTCTGCGTGTTCGTGTAAATTCTCAGAGCCAGCCCCCGAAACAAACCGGCAATAGCACCCGTAGGGTCATATTCGATGAGGGTATTACCCTTAATCTCGGCTTCTGCAATCTGAGGCGCGTTAGGGATATGCCCGATAACGTGTGAACCAACCTCTTCAGCAAAATCGTGAACGATAGTATCGTCATCAAGGATACCTCTTACGTTATAAACGATACCACCTAAAGGAGCCCCTCCTTTCGTAGCGAACTCACTAATACCTTTGCAAATATTGTTTGCGGCGTAAAGAGCAAGATAATCCGCGGATGTTATGATATAAACCTCGTCAGCCAAGCCCTTCCTCAGGGGCATTGCAAATCCACCACAGACCACATCTCCGGGTACATCGTATATCACCACGTCCGGCTTAAATGCTTCAAAGGCATTCAGCCTCTTAAGCAAGTCGATTGCAACGATCACTCCTCTACCAGCGCATCCAACACCCGGTCTCGGGCCCCCACATTCGGCGCAATAAACACCTCCATAACCTTCGTAAACGATCTCATCGAGTCTGATTTTATTTCCTTCCACCAGCCCTTCAAGACCCAACTGCTCTATACCTTTATCTCTTGATGTCTCGAGAATGGTTGGTATTTCAACCTCTCCCCGCAAGTTTCTCGTGCAGTCGTGCTTTGGGTCACAGCCGATCATCATCACGGTAAGACCATGCTCGGCCAGTGCAGCCGCGATGTTCGAGCTTACTGTGGATTTCCCAACGCCGCCTTTACCATAAAATGCTATCTGCCTCATTTTAAGAGCCATCATAAAATTTTTTTGACCTCTATTCTATCATATCCAGATCGTCATACTCTTTACTTCATTAGCATCACGGAATAAATCTTTTCTGCCGTCCCATCTATATTGCATGCATAGATAGTATAGTACTCACCTCTTAAATTCTCAGAATAAAAAGATAAATGAAGAGGAGGAATGGCCTCAACGAAAAAGAGGCACGTGAGGGGGAAAAAGTATTTGAATCGATTGGAAGGAAAATGAACATCCCCAGAGTAATAATTGCGGGAGACAGAAGCTCTGCAGGTAAGACGACCATATGTATTGGACTGTTGAGCGCTTTGCGAACATGTGGCTTCGAGGTTCAAGGATTCAAGGCCGGACTTGACTATATAGATCCTGGCTTTCATACCTTAGTCTCTGGAAGAGCATCAAGAAATCTGGACGGTTTCTTGATGCCACCTGCTACATTGAGGGAGATATTTATAAGAAACTGTATGGGTGCGGATATCGCGGTAATAGAAGGGGTAAGGGGACTCTACGAAGGGTTGAATTATTCCGATGATGTAGGAAGCACCGCTCAGTTAGCAAAGATTTTAGAGTGCCCCGTTATACTCGTGATTGATGCGAGTAGTATCACAAGGAGTGTTGCCGCGGTGGTTAACGGTTATAAAAACTTTGACCCTGAAGTGCAGCTAGCAGGAATTATTTTGAACAATATTGGAAGCGAACGACACGGTGAGAAGGCGCAGAAGGCCGTAGAGAAGTACTGTGCTATAAAAGTTATTGGTAAGATTCCTCGTAAGAACGAGCTGAAAATCGCAATGCGGCATCTTGGTTTGGTTACCGCTACGGAATGTAAAACCAGATGGAATGATTTTAACCGCGTTTTGGACAGGATAAAAACAGCGGTAGAGGAGAATGTAGATATAAAAGTGCTTTTTGATATCGCCAAATCAGCACCTGCTCTAACAGTGCCGGAGTCAAGGATCTTTCGTTCTCGTTCGAGTAGAAGAGGAGAGGCAAAAGTACGGATTGCAGTGGCTTTTGACGAGGCGTTCAATTTTTACTATCAGGACACGCTGGATCTACTCGCGCTGGAAGGTGCGGAACTCGTATATTTCAGCCCGATAGGGGATAAAAAGCTTCCTGAAGGAGTGGATGCGGTTTATCTCGGGGGCGGCTTCCCCGAGCTGTATGCAGCGGAGCTCGCCGCGAATACGCAGATGATCAAAGCCATAAAGGACTTTTACGATGGCTATGGGGTTATCTATGCGGAGTGCGGAGGTTTGATGTATCTGATGGAGCGACTCATCTACAAAGACACCAGCTTTGCGTTCTGTGGTGTGCTAAAAGGATCAGTGAGATTTGGAGAACGGAGAATCATAAACTATGTAGAGGGGGAATTTCGGAAGGATTGTATCTTAGGGAAGAAAGGCAGCAGATTTAAGGGGCATGAATTCCATCATTCTACCATAATGCTTGAAGGAAACAGTGATTTTGCTTTTAAACTACTCAGAGGTGAGGGTGTCGGGGATGGTATGGATGGTATTATAACAAAGAACTGCCTCGCTTCTTTTGCTCATCTTCATGCAGCTTCTTACACCGGGTTTGCTAAAAATTTTGTCAACAGTGCAAGAGAACAAAGGTCGCGCACGCTCCCTCAGACCGGGTCTCTCAGCTAAGGACGCCATAAACATAGATTTGCACCCTGAATCAAGTACAGAGCGGATGAAGTAAGAGGTACACAAAAGGAAAAAATTTAAAAAGAAGATTGACAAATTATGAGAACATCATGCTTCCCCTCTACATCGATCTTTCGGATAAAAGAATACTCGTATTTGGCGGTGGTAGTGTTGCCGAGAGGAAAATATGTCAGATTTTGGAGACGGGTGAAGATGTAAAGGAGGGGAAGGTGAAGGTGGAAGTTTACAGTCTCGATTTTACTTCGCGCGTAGAAGAGCTGTGCGAAAAGAGAACCATTCAATGTTTTAGAGGTAATTTGTGGGATCAGAACGTGGAAGAGCTTCTAAAAGGAGCTTTTTTGATCCTCATTTGCACCAATGACGAGGCTCTAAATGATTACATTTTTAACGAGGCGGCAAAATTTGAGGTGCTCATCAATTACCGCGATAAGGGAAATGCATTTATGTCTTCAGTACTAAACAAAGGCGGATTTCTTATTTCTATCTCTACAGGTGGTAAGGGACCCGCACTGGCACGATACCTGAAGGAAAAGATTGCGTCACTTATAGGAGATAAAGAGGAGAAGATGCTGTATATCCAGAAACAGCTGAGAGAATATTTAAAAGAGAGGATTAACGATGAGCGGAGAAGGAAAGAGATTTTAACCTGTGTTTTGAGCGATTATGACTGCTGGGACGTTCTTGATGATCCCCTTGAGGTTGCTAAAGAACGCATTTTTCGAATTGTAGAGGATAAATATGTATAAAATTGGCTCTCTATGGCTTTCGCATAAAATGTGTAATGTCCTGGAACTTGAAGAGGTAGCTACTCGATTGACTCCAGCGATATTCGCAGAAGACCAGCGCGTGGATGGGTATGTAGTTTTAAACACGTGTAATCGCGTGGAGGCGTATATCACCGCGGAGAATCCAAGAGAGGTCTTAAATGATTTGGTCACTAGACTAAAATTGGAACAAAGCGTGATCTCCGTTGGCAGAGCTGCGGTAGAGCATCTTATGCGAGTCGCTTGTGGGCTTGAAGCGATGATAATAGGAGAAGACCAGATTCTGGGGCAGATAAGGAAGTGTCATCTGGATAGCAAGAGAGAAGGGACGATTAACGGTCTTCTGGACATGGCGTTCGAACGAGCGATAAAAGTAGCGAAGAAGGCGAGAAGTGAAACAAGAATAAACGAAGGGTCGGTTTCTATCGGGTCTGCGGCAGTTGAACTTGCAGAGGAGATAACTGGAGGATTAGAAGGTAAAAACATTCTTGTAATTGGTGCAGGAGAAATGGGAACGCTCGTAGCACGAGCTATTGCAGAAAAAGCCTTGAAAGCCATGTTCATTGCCAATCGGACATACGAAAAAGCGAAGAGACTTGCCGAAGAGGTAGGCGGTAAGGCGGCTAGACTGGATGAGAAGGAGAAATGGCTTACGGTTTGTGATATCGCGATAAGCACTACCTCCGCGCCTCATTATATCCTGGATTACGAGTTGATGCTGAGGGTAATGGATCATCGCGGGAGTGATAACCGCCTTCTCATTATAGACATAGCGAATCCGAAGGATGTTGAGGAGCGGGTTGGCGAGATAGAAGGGGTCGAACTATATGACCTGGACAGTTTATGCGAAATAAGTGAGAATAACCTAAAAAAGAGGCTTTCTGAGGTAAGTAAAGTTGAAAAGATGATCGAGAGAGAGATTGAACTCTTTAAAAAGATTTTGAATCAGCAGAGGGTCGAAAGGCTTGTCGGAATGTTTTATCAACACGGCTCCCGAATAAGGGAGGAGGAGATAAAGAGAGCACTCCGCCATATAGAAAAAGGGAGAGCCCCCGAAGAGGTATTGGATGATTTTTCGCGTGCGGTTTTAGCTAAAACCTATCATCAACTAACAAAAATACTCAGGAATACCGATGTTCATCTTTTAGATTCGCTTCTATTGCAACTTGAGAAAGAGTTTGATGGTCATAATTCGTCTGATGCAGTGAAAACCAAGGGTTCACAAAGAGAGGAAAGATAACTTGATTAAGTTCATAGATTACGGTATTGGTATTCGCATTAGAGTGTGGACGTGATAATGATGAATGAGATGTTTCCAAATGTGAGAATGAGACGGTTAAGAGGCCTGAAACTGATAAAAGAAACCCGAATTTCTGTAGATGACCTAATCCTCCCGTTGTTCATTGACGAGAATATAGAAGGAAAAACTAAAAACCCGATTGATTCCATGCCGGGACAGTATAGATTCTCGATAGAAGGAGTGGTAAAAGAGGTTTTAGAGGCTCGCTCGATGGGTATAAAATCAGTGCTTTTGTTCGGGATTCCAGCGAGGAAAGATTTGATAGGAAGTGAAGCCTTCAACAACCAGGGGGTAATACAACGAGCGGTTAGAAGGATAAAAGAGGAGGTGGATGATATCATTGTCATTACCGATCTGTGTCTTTGCGAGTATACAAGTCACGGGCATTGCGGACTTGTAGAGAATGATAAAGTGGTCAATGACCCCACACTGGATATTTTAGGAAAGATAGCAGTGAGTCAAGCGGAAGCCGGGGCGGACATGGTTGCACCGTCGGGGATGATGGATGGGATGGTAAAAGTGATAAGGGATAAACTCGACACTCAAGGCTTCGTGGATACCGCTATCATGTCTTATGCGGCAAAATACAATTCCGCGTTATATGGCCCTTTTAGAGAGGCTGCGGATTCTGGCTTCAAATTCGGTGACCGAAGTGGCTATCAGATGAACGTTTCTAATGCGCGGGAAGCTCTGAGGGAAATAGAACTTGACGTACGAGAAGGTGCGGACATCGTGATGGTGAAACCCGCCATCTTTTATCTCGACATCATTTCCAGGGTGCGTGCGAGATTTGATATTCCACTCGCCGCTTATAACGTCAGTGGGGAGTATTCAATGATAACTGCGGCTTCTGAGAAGGGATACTTGAATCGAGAAGAAGTGATTATGGAAGGATTAACCGCGATAAAAAGAGCGGGTGCGGATTTGATTATTACCTATTTTGCGAAAGATATTGCACCGTTTTTGAAGTAGCTACTAAACTCTAAACCCGAATTAGGATTTACGATCTTCCCGTTCTTGTTGAGCATGTTTCTTTATCTCATTCAAAATATCCTCAAAAGTGCTCTTCTCAGCAACCAAATCTACTCTCATTCCTTTCCCGGTTATCGTTTCGGCGGTTAAATCCCCAATAGCCGCAATTTTTGTGGCTCTAAAGATTTCCTTCTCTCTCTTTAACTCTTTGGAAAGTTCAAAAAAGATTTCAAACGTCAAAGAACTCGTGAATATAATATAATCGGGCTTAAACTTTACTAAATCCTCAAACAGTTTCTTAAATTCAGTCAAATCCTTCTTCTTCATTTCATATACCGTTATATCCGTAACAACAGCTCTTTTCCGCTCTAAAAAGCTTATAATCTCCTTATTCCCCTCTGAACTCCGAAGAAATACAATCCTCCTATCTTTTACCCTGATTGCGTTAAATAGCTCTTCGAGACCTTTGGTGCTAAACGCGGAAGGCATTAAATTCACCCGTAACCCCCTTTTCTCGAGCTCTTCTCGCGTCACCGGACCGATGGCACAGAGTTCCACATTGGCTTCCAACAAGCTCTTTTTCAAATCAATTTTACCTTCGCATAACTCAAACGATTTTTTAATACCATTTACACTGGTGAAAACGAGTATGTCAACGCCTTCGTTAAAAGCGGCCTCTATCTCGCTTAAGGCCTCATTTCTCGCCACAAGGTCAAAAACAGGAAAGCCGAAGAAATCAAATCCATGCTGCTCCGCGAGTTCTCTCGCATGGGAGAGTAAATTTTCAGGTCGGAAAGCTGCTATCCTCGGTTTCACTTTTGATACCTCTTTTAAAAATTATAGTATGTTATATGTTAAAATCTTGTTCGCTCTTTGGCATTACTTATGAAGCCGAGTTTAGGTTTGGGCGGAGACGTCAGCCAGATACGCTCTGTTATCGGAAGTGCGTTCTACCATTTTTATCCCTCTATGCCATATTTTTTCCTTATATTCTGCAAATCTCTTTTCTCAGCCTCCGGGTCTTCGTTATATCTTTTACTCAACTTATCCCGAATCTCTCTCATCATCTTTACTGCATCAAATTTTTTATCTTTCATGAAGCACCTCCCTTGGACTCCTTATTTCTAATAATGGATACCCATATTTAAGGTTTACAGAATTATAAAGTCTGATCTTGGTCAGATTCACTATATGTCTGAAGTTCCAACTCACTAAAACATCAACCCTGTTGACTGTGGCTATAGCTATGTGCTGTGCATCTACCAAATATCCCTCGCTTACGACACCTTCCTCAATATAACGGTGTGCTAACTCCCTTGCCTCGTCATTCAAAATGACATATTCTTTGCCTTCTTCTGGTATTTCCTCAACCAAGTTCCTGACATTCGCTGGTGCCTCCTCCAGTTCCCTCAATGTCAAATCTGAGATTACAAGGACTTTTAAACCTAATTTGAACTCTTCTATTAGTTTGTTAGACCATTCCTCGAACTCAGCATCAAAATATCCTCCAAATAGCGAAGTATCCACATATACTTTTATCATTATGCTGTCACCTCTTCCTTAGACGCATTTCCGATAACGGCTGAGCGTATCTGAAGTTCCGAGCGAAGCGAGGAATTTAGGCAAAGTGCCGAAGGCACGAAGCCAGATACACTCTGATGGTAGTAGAACTCTTTTACCGGAATAAATAAATGAGTGCTTATTACCCTATAAATAAGCACTTTTGAGGGGATTAAAATGGCGATGCTACGTGAAGGTGTGAAATATGGAAAGATTTATGGATTAAGCCCTTGCTGAAAGAGATATAAATAGGGAGGTACATAAAAAGATAGTGAAAGGTAAAGGAAAAAGAGTGCTAAGGAATGTTAGGCGACGTTGTTATTCCTTTACACCATGATACTGTGTTCATGAGTGTTACTCCTGACCAAAAGGGAATTCTTTGCTCGGTCAATAGCGTAAGCAAATTGCATTATTTCATCATCTACAAAACTAATTTCTGCTCCAATTGCCACTAATCTAACCTCCGCCCGAGCGAGCTTCCAATACTTGCCATAGTTCTTTACTTGAGATATGGTGCCGCCATCGACAACATCTTTTTTCAACTCAATAATAATAACGTGCTTACTGTCAAACATGGCGATGTCGACATTATAATTGGTTCCTGGAAGGGTTACCTGATTTATTATAAATGGAGTGTGGTTATTATTTAGAACGCCTTCAGTTGATAGGATCTCTATTAATGCACGCTTATTACGTAATAGAGCAGTTTCTAACCTAGCTTCTGATGAAAATCTTCTAGTATCTTTTCTTATTAGGTCCACTTTCCCAATATCAATATTCGATTTTAGTCTAGGGCGTATATTATTTCCATGGTTCTTAAGGTATGAGATCAATTTTTCTCCTTCTCCAGGCAACAATGTGTTATTAGACCTTTGAAATGTAGTAAAGGTGTAGAATTCATGCGTTTTTCTCTGTAAGAGTACAGACCAAAGAGAACTTACATCTGACTCCCATACTCCTTCTGACATAAATTTCACTCGATAGACAAAAGGATCATCTATCTCTTCCCATATTGGAGAATTATTATAGAATAAAGGTTCAACTATGCTAAATGGCCCAACTAACCTTCCGCTCTGGGTCTCTAAAATAAAAACGATATCTTTCGGGTCAATATTGGCTAGATGATTAATCTGGTTATTTGTAACCCCAAATAATCCTGTTTCTAGACATCTATCAAGATATTTCGTGGTTATGAATATGTGTGATTTCATATTTTTAACTCCGTTCCTTAAATGCCATGTCGCCTAACGGTGAATAAACGAACTCGAATTCGTTTATCGCTCCGATACGGGAATTAATCCGAAGTATTTCGTTTATCCACGACTCTTGACGAACCAAACCTTTGATCATTTTTCACCTCCTTTTCTAGTAGAGTGTAGAATCAATTTCTCTCTTATACGAACCACATCGCCAATCACAATTACTGCAGGTGGCTTCACTTCCTCTTTCTCAACCACTTCCACGATGTTCCCAAGCGTTCCACATACAATCCTCGCATCTTCGGTGAATCCCTTCTCAATAATAGCTACTGGTGTATCTGCAGGCATCCCGTTCTTCAAAAGTTTCTCAACATTCTTGCCAAGCGTGCCCACGCCCATTAATATAACAAGAGTGCCCTTTAAATGCGCTAAAGCACTCCAATCAAGCTCTTCTTCCTTCTCTTCCATCTCATGCCCCGTGATTATGGTAACAGAAGAAGAAACACCGCGGTAGGTAAGCGGAATGGAAAATAATGCAGGAACTGCGCTTGCGGACGTTATTCCTGGCACCACTTCAAACTCAACACCTTTTTCCCTGAGAAATGTAGCTTCTTCTCCCCCTCTACCGAAGATATACGGGTCCCCGCCCTTCAATCGCACCACCTTCTCGTACTTCTCCGACAGCTCCACCAGGAGAGCATTTATTGCATCCTGCGAAAATTTGTGCTCACTTGATGTTTTACCAATATCAATAACTTGTTTGCCCTTGGATATCAGATCCTTCACGCCTAACACGAGACGATCGACCAGGATTACATCAGCTTCGTTTATGAGTCTGTAAGCCTTCAAACTTACCAGTTCGGGATCTCCGGGCCCAGAACCAACAAGATATACTTTTCCCATCTGTTGTACTATATCCTTCGCTATTATAAAACCAAAGGCATTTTGTTTATTTTATAAGACTGAGAGGGAAATAAAAGGTACAGTAGAAAAATGAAATCGGAGAAGCTTTTTGAACTTGCTTCAAGATATATGCCGGGTGGTGTCAGCAGCCCGGTGCGTGCATATACGCCGTATCCGTTTTTTACAATGCGTGCAAACGGCTCACGAATATATGATGTAGATGGTAGAGAATATATTGACTACTGTTTAGCATATGGACCACTCGTTTTGGGACATGGTAACGAAGAAGTGAAGAATGCAGTGAGTGAACAGCTTGAAAACGGATGGCTTTATGGCACGCCACACGAGAGGGAGATAGAGCTTGCGAAAAAGATAATAACCCATTATCCCTCGATTGAGATGGTCAGGTTTGTTAATACGGGAAGTGAAGCGACAATGGCAGGTATAAGACTTGCACGAGGGTTTAAGGAACGTGACAAAATCGTCAAGATCGAGGGAGGTTTTCATGGCGCACATGATGCCGTCCTCGTCAAAGCCGGCTCAGGGGCTACCACCTTTGGCATTCCGGACTCGAAGGGAGTCCCAAAGGATTTCGTGCGCAACACGCTTCAAGTTCCCTTTAATGATGCCGCGGCACTGAGCGCACTGCTGGAGAGGAATTCCGGTGAGGTTGCCGCGGTTATAGTAGAGCCGGTGATGGGGAATGTGGGGCCTATACCGCCGGAGGAAGGTTATTTGAGTGATATAAGAAAGATAACGAGGGAGAACGATGTGTTACTCATCCTTGATGAGGTAATTACCGGGTTCAGACTCGCTTTGGGCGGTGCACAGGAATTTTATGGAGCAGATGCGGATTTAACGATTTTAGGCAAAATTGTAGGTGGGGGTTTTCCTATTGGTGTGCTTGGAGGTAAGAGAGAGATTATGGAGCTTGTAGCTCCCTCGGGAGCGGTATATCAGGCTGGAACTTTTAGCGGCAATCCAATTTCTATTACGGCTGGATTGAAGACGGTAGAAATAATGGAGAGGAAACGGGTGCCACAACGGATAAACAACCTTGGCGAAAGAATGAGATCCGCTTTACGTGAAATCGTGCGCGATTCTGGCGTTGAAGCTTCTGTTTCCGGTGTAGGCTCGATGTTCCAGGTTTTTTTCAGTGCAGGAGGGATTACAGTAAGGAATTATGCTGACGCTTTAGGATGTGATAAAAACAGATATATGAACTTATTTCATGCCATGCTCGCTTCTGGTATATTTTTACCGCCCTCGCAGTTCGAAACGAATTTCATCAGTTTCGCGCATACCGAAGAGGATGTAGAAAAAACAATAGAGGCGTATAAGGAGAATATTGACGATTCACACGGATTCCGAGTTTAGTGACGGAGTAACTACAAATGATTATCGGTACGAGAGGTAGTAAACTAGCGATTTTGCAGACTGAGAAGGTATGTGAGAGGTTGAAAGAGCTTGAATTGGGATACGAGTGTACGATAAAGACGGTGAGTAGCTTAGGAGATGTTATTACGAACAGAGCATTATATGACATGCCATCGGAGGGTGTTTTTGTGAAAAGACTTGATATGCTGCTTTTGGCTGGTAAAATAGACATCGCGGTGCATAGCATGAAGGATATACCTTTGGAAAGAGATGAAAAGTTAGAGACGTCGGCGGTTTTACCTCGTGATTCTCCTTTTGATGTCCTCGTCTCACGGTACAGATTGGATGATATGCCGGACGGTGCAGTGATAGGGACTTCAAGTGTGAGAAGGAGATTTCAATTTTTGAATTACGCTCGGGAGAAGGGTGTAAAAGTAGCGATAAAGGATATCAGAGGTAACGTTGACACGAGGATCAAGAAGTTCCGGAGAGGCGAATATGATGGTGTGATTCTTGCTGAAGCAGGGCTTGCGAGGTTGGCTATGGGCATAGAATATGAACGGCTTGATCGCAACCCTTTTGTGCCTTCGCCAGGACAGGGGATAATTGCAGTCGTTGCGAGAAAAGGGTCGGAGGAGAGCGATATTTTAAAGGAGATGGACGATGCGGAGACGAGGGTGGAGGCTGAAGTGGAGCGGGAAGTATTAAAAGTAATTGGTGGGGGGTGTTCGCTTCCGGTAGGAGTGCATGCTTGTTGTAAAGGAGAAGAGGTGGAATTGGCGGTCTATATCGGGCCTTCTTTTGAAAGATACATTTTAGAAAAAGTTGTTCTTTCCAGAGATTACTATTTGGAGGAGGCACGAGATTTTATCTCACGAGTACTGGTAGATCTAGATCATTGGTCCCGCCATTACTAAAAAAAGTTTTTTTCTTAGCACACCCCAGTTTTAACATGAAGAATCAGTGAGGAACAATGGAAGAGATAAGGGCAAAGATACGGAAATACGCGTTGCAGAATGCAGTGAGGTATGAGAAACCACCTAAAGCAGATGCCGTGCTGAAGAAGATGCTGGCAGAAGATCCCGAGTTGAGGAAGGATGCGAAACGCCTCTCAACATTAATAGAAGAGGAGATCAAGAGTATAGAGTCACTGAGTAAGGAAGAACGTGTCGAAGAATTGGCTACAATCGCCCCGGAATTAATAGAAGAGTTAACAGCAAAGGAGAAAGAACCGAAGCGTGTTGAAATCGGATTGCCCGAATTGCCGCATGCAAGGGGCGAAAAAGTGGTGATGCGATTCGCGCCCAATCCGAATGGGCCTGCAACACTGGGCAGTGCTCGGGGCATCATTCTCAACTCGGAATATGCTCGGATGTATGAGGGGGAATTCATTCTGAGGTTTGATGACACCGATCCGTTATTGAAGAGGCCATTATTAGAAGCGTATGACTGGTATCTTGAGGATTGCGTATGGCTGGATGCCGAGCCGGATGAGGTCATTGTGGCATCGGAACGTATAGCGCTGTATTATCCGTTTGCGGAGGAGCTGATTAAAAGAGGAGCTGCTTATGTCTGTTTTTGTCCTGCAGAGACGTTTAAAACGTATAAAGAGCAGAAACTGCCCTGCCCTCACAGGAGTGTTGGCGTTGCAGAGAATATGGACTGGTGGGAAAAGATGTTGAGCGGTGTTTACGAAGAAAAAGAAGCAGTGCTGAGGATAAAAACGGATATGGCAAGTGCAGACCCAGCTCTACGAGATTGGGTCGCATTCCGAATTTTAAAGAGGGAGCATCCGCTGGTTGGAGATCGATATCTGCTCTGGCCAACGCTCGATTTTGAATCCGCGGTAGAGGACCACTTGCTTGGCATAACGCACATCTTAAGGGGGAAGGACCTCATGAAATCGGAACTGAAGCAGCGGTTTTTATACAACCATCTTGGCTGGAAGTATCCGATAACCATGCTCTGGGGTAAAATAAAAGTGCAGGAGTTCGGTAAATTCAGCACTTCGGAGCTCCGAAGAAGGATAGAAGGTGGTGAATACGAAGGATGGGATGACCCTCGCCTCCCAACGGTACGGGCACTTCGCAGACGGGGGTTCCAGCCAGAAGCGATTCGTAAGTTTTTTGTCTCTGCCAGCATCACGCAGACTGACATCGCGGTGAGCATGAAGAATCTGTATGCGGAGAATCGAAAGATGGTGGATGCCACGGCACTGAGATACTTTTTCGTGCGTAATCCCGCAAAGATGAGAGTGGAGGATGGGCAATCGTTTGTGGCTCAGGCATTGAAGCATCCCTCCCGCGAGGAGTACCGGGAGATAAAAACGGGCAATATTATTTACCTCAGTAGTGATGATGCCGCTAAACTCAACGTGGGGCAACAATTAAGACTGAAATATCTCTGTACGGTCGAAATGGTGAGCACTGAGCCATTAGTAGCAAAGGTTATAGAGAGAGAAACACACCAACTAGCCGAGATGCCGGTTATCCAGTGGGCTCCTACAGACGGGATAAAAGTCCGAGTAAAGAGACCTGAGGGACTAGATGAAGGTCTGGGCGAGCCCTCGATTGCTACCGAGTTATGGAATGTGGTTCAGTTCGAACGGTACGGGTTCGTCAGGATTGATTCGGTTGTGGAAAAAGAGACGGGAACGGAGGTCGTGGCATATTTCACGCACTGATCTTTCTTTAGAAAAGAAAGATCAATCAAAGAAACTGACTTTTCGGAAGCGACAGGTATTATAAAAGTAGTTGTATAGCTTACATAAAAAACCACGAGATTTCACAAGATTAGCACAAGAAATTGAATTAATTAGGGATAAAATAATCAATAAAGTACTGAAACCTGGTTACTATTATTTCTCCTGAAATAAACCCTTTCAGGGTTTTCGGGGACGTGGGCAGAGCCCACGATGTGTAATCTTGTGGTTCGCTAATCAAACACGATTATAAAGAAAGGTTGTTGATAAACTCCAAACTTTCTATTCCTCCCTCCATTGTGTACAACTCCAACACCACGAGCCCCTCATATTCAGTATCAGTAATTCCGTTGAGGACCTTCTTCCAATCCAGGCTGCCTTTTCCCAATGGCAAATGGAGATCCTCCGCTCCGAAATTATCGCTCGCATGCAGGTGTATCATCTCTATATCCTCAGCCTTTGCCTTAATATCGAGGAACTCATCCATTGTTTTTGTCGTATGCGCATGTGCCACATCAACGCATATCCCGATATTATCCCTATTCACACCTCGCACGAGCTGAATGAGTTCATCGGGATATCTTCCCAGCATCATATTCACCGACGGCAAATTCTCCACTGCTATGCGTAATCCTCGGTCAGCAGCAAAATCACAAAGCGCCGTCAAACCCGCAACCGCCTTCTGAACTGCCTTCTCCGGCATCTGTATGGACAGTGGTGAGAAAATGCCCGGATGCACGACGCAGAGATCAGCAATGAATTCGTAGGTGTTCTCTATACTCTCTTTTACCTGACGTACGCTCTCCTTCCACATCCGCTCGTTTACACTCGCTATATTAATATCAGAGAGGGGCGCGTGTAAGGAAAGAACAAGGGTCGTTGTTTCGTATAGTTCCCTCACCCGCTCTTTAAATTCACCTTCCACTTTTTGGACTCCTTCTCCTACAATCTCCCATCCCTGGAACCCTGCATCTTCCAGGCTATACATCCACTCCTGTGGGTTTCTGCACGCATCTACCAGGGAAAAGCTTATCTTCGCGTTCATCACACTAAAACTTTTTAGAAAAAAGTTTTATCAAAAATAATAGTTTCTTTTTATAAATACAATACAAACTTTAGGACTATCAGAAGTTAGCAGTTTCTTTGGTCAAGCTTTCTTTTCCAAAGAAAGGTTGTTTAATAATCCTCTAATGATAGAATAAGTTGAACGAGCTCTTTTATCATCTCCTCCTTCATCTGAGGATTCCCTCTAAAATCGACGCGCTTTCGTATAGTACTGACTTGATTCTTTGAAAAGTCGCTCAGTGCTATCTTCGGTAAGTTACTGCTCTTAAACCCTTCGACGAGCACGAAATCAACACCTGAGGTCGCCATTTCAGCTATCAATTCCCCTAAATTCTTTGATCCGTAAAGTTTTACGGTCTTTTCAGGTGAAGCGCCTATAACAACTTCAGCTCCGGCGTTAAAGAACCGATCTGTATCTTTTGCCGTGGCAACAGCCAAATCCAACTCGTGAGCGTGTTTTATACAGCCAACTTTACCGTATTCCTTCAGATAGGCAATCAAATACTCGATAAGAGATGTTTTCCCTGACTTCTTCTCGCCTATTATGGATATCACTTTCATCTTTTTGTCTCTCCCCTCACTCTTCTTACAATTTATAAAGGGCGGGATATAGTAGTAAAATCCCCATATCATCTTGAAATTTAAAAAGAGTTATAAAAGCATAAGTAATACTAAAGAACTGCACGTTCCTATCAGAGAAGAACCATGGTAGCAGAAGCGCTTAAGTCAATTAGGGGAGGAGAAGAGGAAGGCAGGAAGCTCATAGAGGGGGCTAGAGAGAGCGCCGCGAGGATACTAAAAGAGGCTGAGGAAGAAGTAAAGAGGTTAAAGGAGGAGGCACGGGCGGATGAAAAGAGCTTAGCCCGTGAGATCTCAGAGAAGCATGCACAGGAAGGTGAGAAGGAAGGGAATGTGATCATGAAAAATGCTGAGAAAGAGGCGGAGAAACTGAAATCAATCGCAGAATCAAATCTTGACGGTACGATAAACTTCGTGTTAGAAAAAATTTTAGGTTTGAGGTGATTCGCGTGGGTGTGAAAGAGATAGTGGAGAGGATGGAGCGCGAAGCAACTGCAGAGAGGGGGAGAATAGTGCGCGAAGCGAAAGAGAACGCAAATAAGAAGCTCGCAGAAGCAAGAAAAGAGCTCGAACTTCAAAAGAAGCGCTTTATTGAGGCTGAGGAAAAAAGAGGTGTTGAGGAGAAGGAACGAATTATTAGAGCCGCTCGATTAAATGCGCGAAAGCTCAGGTGGAAGGTGGAAGAGGAGATGATAGGGAAAGCATTGGAGGGCGCAACGAAGCGAATAAAGGATGTTAAAAGAGAAGGGTTCAACGGTAAATCGTATTCAACTATCCTCTCTGGTTTGATAAAGGATGCCGCACTGAGTATACTCGCTGGTGGCCGTGCAGGCGGTGAATTAGCCGTGATGCTCAGCGAGGAGGACGCAGCTGCATCCTTTGTGAAGCCTGACATGCTCAAAAAGATAGCTGATGAAATAAACCAGGATAAAGGTGTAAAGGTGAGGTTGTCGCTCTCTGGTGAGAGGATAAGGTCAGCCGGAGGGGTTATTGTACGGGGAAAAGAGGGGAATATAGAGGTGAATAATACGTTTGAGCAGCGGATGGCACGATTCTTCACCAGTTTACGAGAGGAGGTACTGAAAACACTCTTTATGAAATAATTTCAAGAAGATGATCGCGATAATAGGAGACCCTGATACCGCTGCAGGGTTCAGGCTTGGGGGTGTGAAAGAGGTGTATGAGTATAGCCCTGAGGGAGGAGAAGATGTTGCCCGGGTCCTAGATAAATTGGCAAAGGGAGATGTTGCGATCATTATTGTAAACGAACGACTTGCCGCTGACGCACGAATTAGGGATAAGATAAGGGAGCTAAATGCAAAGAAAAAAGGCGTCATACCCATTATCATCGAGGTGCCGGACAAAGAAGGGCCGATGAAGAAGGAGGTTGACGAGATAGGACAGTTAATAAAACGTGCGGTGGGCATTGCCGTTAAATAAAAGGTTACATTGTGCATTCAGTTCTCAGTTGAGGAATATACACACACCCCTAAGATATCACCACTGTTATCGAAGACATAAACGTCAGCTTCCGTTTTTCGTGATAAATCTTCCGCAAGAGTACCGAAGAAAGTTTTCAGCCGCTCATAGTCCGCTCTCTTCAGCCGTTCAACGAGCTCGCCAATGCTGCTGAATTCAAAATCGAAATGGTCATGCGCATCAATTCCTAACATATCGCAGATCTTTGCAGGCATGCAGAATATCACCTTCTTCTTCGCTTTTGACTGCTCTATCGCGTAGCAGACGAAATTACCGGCAACGACTATGTTATCCCCGGGGAAGTTCAGCTTTTCCACCGCTATCCTCTTGCTCTTCTCTCCCGTGCTGACACCGAGGATGTCATTTTTATCTCTTATAAGAAAGTCAATAACGTGCTCGTAATCGCCACCGGTGTATGGTTCGATGAATCCGGTAGCACCGAAGATAGGTATTCCCCCTTCTATTCCCAGCGCTGGAAGAACGGTATTTTTTGCTACCTCCTCTCCTTCTGGCACGAAAATCTCTATTTCTACCCCTGTTAATACCTCTTTCACATTCTCCTCGATGTTCTTCAAGACGTGTGGGTAGATATCAGGCGCACCGACTTTACCGAGCCCTTCCTTTTTTATTATTCCTATGCCCTTCCCCGCCTTTATGGAGAACTCCGGGAAACGCCGTGCCTTTGCGCAGATAAGCATTCCATTGAATGCGTCACCTTTATAATCGCCGGAATCTACACGAACACACGCAATGCAATCCGCTTCATCAACACGTTCTACTTCCATCACCGCCTTTATGCCGATCGGCGTTGTAATTTCTACCTCCTTCACTTCTTTCCCCGCAAGCAGAAGCGCAGCAGCCGTTGACGCTGCCACAGCGCATGTCCCGGTTGTATATCCTCGCCTGAGGATCTTTCCATCCTCGAGGAGGACCACTCTTCCCCTTTTTATCTCCTCTACCAGTGCATCAAAGTTGATATTATTCCTTTCCAATGCCCGTTTTATAACTTCTCCGGGATATTCCTTTCCTGAAACGGGATCTTTCATTTCGTCATTCCCTTGCGCTCTTCCATACCCAAATCTATTATCTCGTTAACAATTGCCACTGCCGAAGGGGTGCCTCCACGAGCTCCTTTTACCACTATGCAGGGCATACCCGAACTCAATATCTTCCCTTTCACCTCTGCGGCATTGACAAACCCTACGGGAGTGGCAACAATAAGTGCGGGCTTTATGTCCTGCTCGATAAGTGCCAAAAGCTCCAGACATGCTGATGGCGAGTTCCCAACGACCACGATAGTATCCTGAATAAGTTCCTTTGCGAGCCTGATTCCAGCGGCAGTTCTCGTTACATTTTCCTTTTCCACTAACTCCTTTGTTCTTGGGTCATTCACGAAACATTTCACCTTCTTCCGGTATCTGCCATTAATGCCCGCTTTCACCATTTCAATGTCTGTAATGATGGTTTTCCCCTCTTTTATGCACTCTATCCCCTTTTCTACCGGGTTATGAGTGAAGACGAGCAAGTCCAGAAGGGATGGGTCCGCATTAGCAAAAACCACTCTTTCCGCTACTCGTCGTTCGTGCTCGCTGAACGAGCCTGAATGTTTTGAGACGATATCTTCTACGATTGCCTTGCTCTTCTCCCATATCCTGGTTCCTGCCTCTACATAATCGCTACTTTCGTGGCCCTGGATGACGGTATCCCCTCCCCTCCTGTCATACTCGTATCTCCTTTCATATCCTCTGCGTGTAACCATTCGCCCATCGAGATTCTCGGTCTTCGAAGAGCCAATGATAATGGTCGTTGACATATCGATACGATGATAGAAGTCAGGTAAATCCTCTAACGTGCTAATCTCAATTTCGCATCCTTCCCTTTCTGCATTTCTCACGATGCCAACGACTGTTCTTCCATCACGGAAGCGCATAAAAAGCTCATACGCCTTCTCCAACTGAACCGTTCTGGTCTTGCTCCTCGGATTGTAGATCACCACAACAATCTCCATCTTCGCTAACCCTTCCAACTTCTCTTCTATCTCGCTCCACGGCACCAACAGATCACTCAAACTCACAACGGCGAAATCATTCGACAAAGGTGCTCCAAGTAAGGCAGCCGACACAGAGGCTGCCGTTATGCCCGGGATTATCTCCAGCTCCGCGTCAGTATGAGAAGTTCCAAGAACCTCGATTAGAAGCCCGGCCATACCATAGATGCCTGGATCGCCTCCTGAGACAACAACAACATTTTTGCGGCTCCCCAGCTCAACTGCTCTCTTTGCACGTTCAACCTCTGTTCCCATTTTGCCTGTTATCACTTCCGCACCGGAAGGAATGATCTCTCTTATCAAACCGATGTATCGTTCATTACCCATAATGATGTCAGCGCTTGAAATACGCGCTCTTGCTCGTTCTGTCAGTAAATCCAAAGAACCCGGTCCTATTCCCACTACCGATAACATATTTTTTGATAAACCTTTTTTCTAAAAAGTTTTAAAACACCACCGCCAGGGTTATTCTCTTATCAAATGATTCCCTTTTGATGAATTTGAACCCGCCCTTATTCCTCATCGCTCCCAGGATTGCACAAGGTTCAGCAACGCCCTTTATACCAAATACACTGCTCGCTGCGCTTCTCGATTGAACCTCCACACGGTTTATTTCAGCCCGTGAAAAGCAAAGCAACGGGATACCAAGCTTAGCAGAAACCTCCTGTAACTCCTCAGTTCTTCTGAACTCCACGGTGCATAAACCTTTAACTTCTTCCAGTTCTATTCCCTCTTCTTCTAAGAATATGCGAATCGCTCTCTCCATCTCCTCCGCCTCAACGCCTCTATGAAATCCAATTCCAATGTAGACATCCTTATCCCTCTTCATGAAAAGTTGTTATCACCGCCTGGGCGGATAGTCCCTCTGCAATTATTTGCGCGAATTCATTTGCACCTCTGTGCCCGTTCAGCACCGGAATAACCCATTTTCCGTTCTCATCTATGCAGACCACCCACGGGTCTTCGGTTTTTTTCTTGGGCTCTATTGCCCTCACCACCACACCAATGGGGAGAACAGCGACGATGTTCTTCTTCGCTCTGAAACTTTCCCGTATCGCCCTATAAACGCTTTCCACCTTCTCATCTGCGCTGTTGCACGAGATCTTTTCCGAGCATATCAGCTCTGCATCGAACCCTCGTTCCACAAGATCGCTCTTCACCTTTTCGGCAATTGCAACTGATTTCTGAGCAAGTGAGAAGATGGCAATCATGGCTCATCACCACTATAAAGCCTTGAAAAGCCTGATTTCTCAAGCACATCACCCACAATTATCACTGATTGGCTCTTTATACCCGCAGTCCTCACCTTATCGGTTATGTCACCCAGAGTGCCTCTTATTATCTTCTCCTCCCCCCATGACGCTTTATGAACCACAGCTACGGGTGTCGTGAGGGGATAGCCGACGCGCAGTTCTGAAACCACATCGTCAATGAGATGAACGCCAAGAAAAATGACCATCGTCGCTCCATGCTTTGAAAGCTCTTTTATACCTTCTCCCGCGGGCTTTCCCGTCTTTCCAAACGGTTTCGTGATTATCAGCGTTTGAGCTATACCTGGTGAGGTGAATTCTCGTTTTAGGGATGCAGAAGCAGCGGAAAAAGAAGATACACCAGGTACAAGCTCGAATTCGATATTCTTTGAAGCGAGAAACTCCATCTGTTCTTGAATAGCGGAATAGAAGCTCAAGTCGCCGGAATGAAGCCTCACCACCTTCTTGCCCTCAGTTACAAATCGCTCGAAAATGGCGGAGATTTCTTCTCTGCTCTTACCATAACTGTCGATCAGTATCGCGTCGTCCCTCGCGTATTTTAAGATATCATTATGGATGAGCGAGCCCGCATATAGTATCACATCGGCACTCTCTATCTCTCGTTTTCCTCTGAGCGTGAGCATTTCCGGATCGCCCGGCCCCGCGCCAACAAAGACGACGTTCATTTTCATAACCACAAGATTACGCATAAGCCCTTTCAGGGCTTGCGGGGACATGGGGCAGAGCCCCATAATTTTCACAATATTCTTCTTTTCACCTCCACGCTCTTCTTACCAAAATTTAATAATAAACCAATACGCATTTTTGTCGCTTTTAGATAGTTTAATAACTGCGCTTCTTCAATTTCCGTTAAGCCTGCTGTTGCTTTTATCTCTACTATGACTTTATTCTCGACTATCAAGTCAGGTTTATATTTTCTGGGAATTAACAAGTCTTTGTAACAAATATCGAGTTCTTTTTGCCTCTCAAAAGAAATCTCTCTCAAATTTAGCTCATAACATAAAGCTTCTTCATAAACATATTCGAGGAAACCAGAGCCTAATTCACGATGGACTTCCATCGCCGCACCTATAATCCCCTGAGTTAAGTCCTTATAAAGCCACTTTTCATTCGCATTCCCCATTTCCCCCTTCTGTGTTAATCTTGTGGAATCTCGTGGTTCTGTACCAATATCATCCTTCTTTACGATAAGAGTGGAGAGGTAATGAGTTGGTTCTTTTAATTCAGTAAGGTTACCCACGACCAGTTTTTGATCCTCGAATCCAACCTTAACACCTAAAATAGCTTTCTTATTGCCCAGCATACTTTTAATCGCGTCGGTATTTTTTGGCTTGAGAAAGATCACGGAATCGGAATGTTGTATCACTCGAAGGGCAGTATGGTTTTCTATTACATCAGGAATTATAGAAACAATTTCATTCCCTTCTGCGATAGGGACTTTAGCCAGAGCGGAACATGCGGAAAAAGAGGTTACACCAGGTATGATCTCCACCTCTTCCACTTCCTCTCCAAAGAAGTCCAGAAATTTGTAGAAGGTGGAGTACAAACTTGGGTCTCCAAGGGTTAGAAATGCGATGGTTTCACACCCTCCCCTCCTCTCTAATACTTCTCTTTTAGCTTTTTCCCAATAAGATTTCAACTCTTCCTCATTTCTTGTCATCGGAAATAACGGCTCGATTATAAGCGGTTTATTCTCTCTTCTCTCCTCTAAAAATTTCTTTATTGTAAGCAATGCTAAGCTGCTTTTACCCTCTCCCGACCTCGGAGCAACTATCATATCCACTTCCTTAAGTACCTTATACGCTTTCACGGTGAGCAGTTCCGGGTCTCCGGGTCCCACACCTATTCCATACAGCTTGTTGATCCTCATTTTTCTCCGTATATCAGGAATACTGGATAAGAGGGAGAAAGAGCAGTTTTGCCGCCTAAATCTTTACCTTTGTTCAGGCAGATATTGAGAATCTCTGGATAGATACCTCTATCCTTTACTATGGTTAGAGCCTCTACTACGGTTTCAAGTCTGACCGCAGCGATAATAATTCTTCCTCCATTTTTCAAGTGCTTGAATGCATTGTCGAACGATTTTTCAAGGTTATCCGTCCCTCCAAAGAAGATGAGATCAAAACGGTTGTTCAAATCAACATGTTCCATCTCACCAGAGATAAGCTCGATTTTATCATTCAACCCAAATCGTTCTATATTCTTTCTCGCAATTTCAAAATTCTCGTCATCCTTCTCCACTGCGGTGACATCGCACCCGAACCTCGCAAATTCAATCGAGACACTTCCTGAACCGGTACCCACGTCTAAAATCCTTTCGTTCCCTTTTATCCTCGCTTTGGAAACGATAATCGCACGGATTTCTTCTCTCGTTAAGCCTGCTTTCGACCGCAAGAAGAGGTCGTCGGATATTCCCGGACTTTTATAATCCCATTCTTCTTTCTCTATTGCCATAGATTACCCTTCATTACTTTTAACAGCTCCTCAACGCTCCGCGGTGGCACTCCGGGGTTTTCACACGCAGCCATCTCGATGCCTTTGTATATCCTCAACACCCTCGGCATGGCAAGCCTGCTCGACTTGATAACCGCCTCATCACCTAATACATCGTATGGCTTACCCGATTTTACGATTTCCCCCTCCCTCATAACCATCACCTTATCTGCCCACTCATAGACAAGTTCGACATCATGGGTCGCTACTAAAACAACCATGTTATCATTCTGTTCGCAGAGGCTATCAATAGTGTTTAGCAAATCTTCTGAACTTTCAGGGTCTAATCCGGAAATAGGCTCGTCTAAAACTAATATATCGGGTTCCATAGCCAGGACTCCTGCGATAGCCACCTTTTTCTTCTCTCCTTCGCTTAATTCATGGGCCTTCCTATCCCTCAAGTCCCCAATATTGATCTCGTTTAGTGCTCTCTTCACCCTCTTTTTCACTTCCCCCTCACTCAACCCAAGATTCACCGGACCCAGCGCTACATCCTGGAACACGATCGGAGCCACAATCTGATCATTAGGATTCTGAAATACGATTCCTACACGCTTTCTCACTTCGGTAAGGGCTTTTTTAGTATAGCTGAGCAAATTCCCTAAAATGGTAATATATCCCTTATCAGGTATCAATAGTCCGTTCAAGTGCAGTAATAATGTTGTTTTTCCAGACCCGTTACACCCCACGAGTGCGGTCTTATCTCCTCTTTTCAGCTCCATATCCACCCCCTTAAGCACCCATTTCTTCTTATCATACGAAAACCATAAGTCCTGAACCTCCACCATTTTCTCAGCATCCCTTTTTATATCCTCCCCGTCCTTATATCCGCTCATATCACACTCCCCCTTCTACTGCCAGAACGAGTAAACACGCATCAAATAGAATCATGAGAATGAGAGAAGGTGACATAACGTGGACTTTGCTCTCGCTTTCGTCTTCTCTTCCAAACTTCAAAGAAGGCATTTTACCCGCATAACATCGGGCTTCTAAGGCTCTCTCCATATTTCGTGCTTTCTCAAGTGACCTTACGAGCATAGAGGAAAGAAGAAGGCTCAAAGATTTTATCCTCTTCCCCCTCAAATAACCCAAACGGGCATCTTGTGCTATCTTCGTGCTTTCCATCTCATCTATCAGCACAAAAATCAATTTGTATACCATAAAAGAAAGTTCCCCTACTATCTCAGGCATCCTGAACTTCCTCATCGTATCCAATATGTCCGCTATTGGCGTGGTCATAATCAGGAAAAAGAGGCATGAAATTCCGGCCATTGACCTCATCATCAGTAGAGCACCTAATTCCAAACCTTCTCTCATCATGGTTAAATGCATCCCTATTACGGAAAAGGTAAGCACCGGCTCTGAGCCTCGTAAAAAAGCTAAGACGAATAGAGAAGGAAGTAAAAAGGTTAAGGGTATCATCAATAGTTTCAAATAGTGTTTGATTCCTACACCACTCCAAATAGTTATGGAGGACATGGTGAAGAGGATGAGAAGCAATAGAAAGGGCGATTGGGTATAAACAGCAATAAAAAGAGTACAGAGAGAGAAAAATAGCTTCTCCCCGGTTCTTATCTTTACAAGCTTATTTGAAACGGTGTAGCTCTCCAAGGTGTGATCTAAATGCATCTTATTTCTCGCTCTCTTTTCTGCCCTTCAATATGCCGAAATAGTAGCCTATTATGAGCGAGCCGATAGCTGCTTGAAGAGCAAAGAGGAGAGATTCAATCTCCCCACTCGGCGGCTCCCAGATGGGATTCACCCAGGGCTCGTAGTTTAAACTCTGCTCTATCAGCTCCATTCCCTGACCATCGGTGCCACCCCACTCGGCTTTTGGAATTGCGGTCGTCAGAGCAAGCAAAGAGAAGAAAGAAATCACAAGCAAGACTGCAAGGATCGTTGTGGCCTCAAGCTTCACTTACGCTCACCCCCTTCGGTTGCCACATCTCCACCGCCACCCCGTGTTCCTGCAAAAGTTTCAACGCCAATGCCACCGTTATGCCCTCGATAATGGCAAGCGGGACCTGTGTGACTGCGAATATGCCAAAGAACGCTTCGAAAGAGAGTAAGATACCTCCTTTTGTCGCCGGAAATGCCGCCGCGAGCTGCCCGGCAGTAACCACGTAAGTCATCAGGTCAGCAAAGAAAGCCGCTACAAAGCCTGAAGTCAGGAGTCCTGCTTTCATTCTTCTCACTGCTCTATACGCCAGCCAGCCCACCGCCGGTCCTACTATCCCCATTGAGACTGTATTTGCACCCAGCGTTGTTATCCCTCCGTGTGCTAAGAGCAGTGCCTGGAAGAGCAACACGATGATGGATAAGAAGGCGGTAATGCTCGGCCCAAACAATACCACTCCCAAGCCCGTTCCCGTTGGGTGAGAGCAACTCCCGGTGACCGAAGGCAGCTTCAGGGCCGAGAGGACGAAAATGAAAGCCGCAGTGACAGCCAGTAAGGGCATTACGCCCAGCTCCCTTTCCCGCAACTTCTGTGCTCTATAAATTCCGTACCCCACTATCGGAAGAGCAAGTGCATACCACACCGCAGACCACTCAAGCGGCAAGAAGCCCTCTGCTATATGCATGCTTGTCACCTCTGTACCTTCTATGAGAGCATGCCTATTTAAATTTTCACATCTGGGTAACAAATGTTATCCTAATAGTATGCTTGCTGTTCTGGAGGTTGTTCAGGAACCGAAAGTATGCCCTGCACGTAATCTTATCTCTTTCTACCGCCGAACAGATAGCCTGCAGAGATGAATGCGAGAATAACTATAACGGCTATAATTCCCACCAGCGGAGTTGCAGAGATAGGAAAACCTTCTTCTCCCGCTACTTCTGCCATCACTTTACCTACCTTTACTACCTCCTCCTCACCCACACCGCCCTTTCCCGCCGCGGACAACACTTCTTCATTATACTTCATCACTGTTCCAATGCTTATCACTCCCGGGGCTGAAAGTAGGCCGGCGATATATTCACGTAACCGAGGGTTTCCGCACGTATGATGGCAGCAGGTCACACCATGCTCCGCAACAGATTCGGCATATTCCTTAGCGAGCTCCTCAAGAACCTCTTCCGAAGGATGCCAGTATCCTTTTCTCGACACCTCGAGCATTCTCGCGGTAATTGATTGGTAAGCATAAGGATTTGCTTCAAAAAATTCCTTCAGCCCAAGATCATATTTGTCCTTAACATAGACCTCATACGTTTCGTTCCACATCCTTTCCGTGATAAGTTCGGGCACCATTACATCCCATCCCCACTGGTGCTCGACGAATTTTGCCATCTCGCGCGCTCCTGCATACCCCTCCTCCTTCATCCCGGTGATCCACTTCGGACTGAAATATCTCGCTCGTTGCTCCCTTGTGAGATAGTTGCTCAGTGCGTCGATTTTTTCTCCTCCTGGATTCCTCTGATTGCTTATATAAAGGTCGGGTGTTTCTCCTTTTGTATTTCTTACTGCTAAAGCTAACCCGCCCAGGTATTGGAAATAATCATCGTTGTCCATCACGCCATACAGGTTCGAGCTTTGACTATGTACTGCAACATCCACTCCTTTCAGATTCTCCTCAAATACTCCTGCATGCTGATTGCCCCAGGTAGCCTCGCCATATACGTGGCTCAATCTTTTAATGTACAGATTGGCAAGTTTTGTCTCATCTTCCCATGTGCTACTGGCAGCCACCGCGTCATCTAAGTTCGTTCCATAAGCTCCGGGCGGTTCTGAGAATATCCTTGCCTTTGAGAGATTACTTGCCGCAGATTCGTTATATCCTTCTCTTAGAAGGCTCGAATAGATCGAAAAAGAGTTCTCGCGTGCATAGTTCCTGAATCCTTCTTCAGTTGCGTTAGAGGCAAGCGTAACCGCCTTGTCAATGAGTCTTACCTTATCCGGGAAGGTATCTCTATAAAGTCCTGACGTGGTAACTAAAACGTCTATCCTTGGTCTTCCAAGCTCCTCAGAACTGATGAGTTCGACGTCCACTACCCTGCCTCTGCTGTCCCACACCGGCTTTGCGCCCAACAAGTATAAAATCTCTGACTCGGTGATTCCCTGATGCCTCATTGTCTCGACTGACCAGAGCACGAAAGCGACTTTATTTGGATACGCCTCTTTCTTCTCCCGATGTTCGGCTATCAACTGGTCTGCAAGTTCTTTTCCGACTTCCCACGCTTCTTTTGTGGGCACGATTCGGGAATCAAAGGAATAGAAATTGTTCCCGGTAGGAATAGCCTCCGGACTTCTAATCGGGTCATTTCCCATCTTTGGCGGGACATACCTCCCTTCCAGGCCCGCTAATATTCGGGGAATCTCAATATCGCAACCAGCGATAGCCGCGCTATAGGTTAGCCCGAGTTCAAGATCAGTGGTTATGTTCTCTGACCGTGCGCCTAAGAGTTTATACTGGGCTTCCTCAATGGGAGTATTGTTACTAATAACCTCTTCCAGGAGTTCATCGAGCATTGTTCTATTACCTTCAAGAAGGGCAACATGATCAATATCATAAACTGCCTTGACATGGTCTTCATATTCCTCTCCCAGCATTGACTTTACCATCTTAATCAGTCCTTCTCCTTCAGGAGGCTGACTCAACGTGTGCAAGCCGTACGGTATGTATTCAGAAGAGAGTTCGTGAAGATACCGGTGCACTTCTCCCCTTATCACCAACTCCTCAAACTCTTCTAACTTCGCGTCTCTTAGCTCCTCTACTGAGAAGTTAACGTCTTCATCAATTCCCATCCCGGCGCAGAGGTCCAGTATTGATTGCCGGTATTCTTCCTTAAGACGAGGTTCTGCTGTATCCATGTAAAGATGCATCTTGTGATGAAGCTCAGAGAGGTTTCCGTATAATCCCGAGCTTTCAATCGGAGGTGTCAGATGATCTACTATAACCGCATTTCCTCTTCTCTTTGCCTGTGTCCCTTCACCAACGTTATCCATCTGATAGGGATAAATGACCGGCATGTCCTGTATCAGAAGAGCAGGCCAGCAGCTTTCTATTGATAATCCACTCTCCTTACCCGGCAGCCACTCCTGTGTTCCATGCTTTCCGAAGTGTATAATTGCATCTGCCTTGTACTCCCGGTTAAGCCAGAAGTAGAAGGCTATGTAGTGATGGTGAGGAACTAATTCTTTATCATGGTAGAGGGCTGTCTCATTCTGCAGTATCCCCCTTGTTGGTTGAGGGGCAAGTATCACCTTCCCCAATTTTATTACCGGGAATACAAAATACTTCCCTGTCGTGTTTTCATACACCATCAAATCCCCGGGAGGATCGCCCCATTTCTCTATTACTTCCTCTCTACTCTCGTTCGGAAGCCCATTAAACCACTCCGAGTATTCACTCACCGGGAATAAGACCACCGATTCGTGCTCTGCCATACGTTTGAGTTCACCGGGAGCCCAACTGCCTATATTCCTCCCTTGACGAATCATCAAATCAATGAGCTCAGTTTCGTTAGGAACTTCTCCTTCCACCCCGTAACCTTCTTCTTTCATCGCACCGAGAAGCATTTCCAAACTCGGTGCTATGTTCAGATAACATGCGCCAAAATTGTCTTTCCCGCCTCCATGATTGTAGTATATAACTGCTATTCTCTTCCCAGAATTACCTTTGTTCCTGAGTTCAATCCAGGAGATGGTTCTGTTTACTACCCATTTTATCTGGTCTTCTATGGGCTCGTAATATGAGTAGCCGGTTACCGGGTCAATTGAGTTCCCTCCTATCACTACATGCTCTATTGTCCCATCTAACTCCGGCTGAGCTATTTGCCATGGTATTCCTATCCATGGAATCCCCTGCTCACTTCTCCTCCATTCTGTTTCATTCTCGGAAGAAAGTTGTATCAAATTCATAACCGGGACATCAATCCTCTCCAAATCCTTTAACCCTTCTTCAGGAGCGTAATAACTCAGTCTAAAAGCTTTCAGGGAAAGGATGATGTCCGGTTTTGCTTCTTCAAGGAGGAAAGGACTCGCTTCTTGATACGCCGCAACCACAGTTATTCCCCTCGCTTCAAGGGACCGGATAAGTTCGTCAACAACTTTTAAGTCACCGGTTGCATAATGCGACTTGTAAAACAGTATTCCCGCGGTAGGCATGCCGGGATCAGGCTCATACCATTCTAAATACGCATCTAAACGTTCAAAAAGCTCCTTTGCTTCCGGATGGTATATCGCATCGTCTGGCAAAACCAGTGGTGGTTTCACTTCAAGCTCCATACCGCACAAATTCGCAGCCAGATAAACCAAAAGCCTTTTCGCGTTCTCAGTTCCGCCATTTCCCCAGTATTCCTCAATCCAGGGGTGCGCACTCACATTCACATTTCCCAAATCAGTCTCTCCGGAGTGTATGGCAATTACTTTCGCCCCCGCGTCCTTTCCTTCTCGTAGCCTGCTCTCCATTTCCATTTGAGACTCCGATCCCAGCATCTCCAGGAAAATAATGTCGTGTCCCCTTAAACTCGCTGGTATTCTCGAGATTTCTTCGGCGGTGTAAACAGTAACCTTAAAACCTAACTCCTCAGCAGCATCTGTGAGCAGACCTTTATAGCCCGCATAACCCATAATGAAACAGATGTCGCATTTATTATCCTTCCCCTGGGTTGGTAAGGCGCTTTGAAAGACAGAGAGGCAGAGAAACAAGCACACGATGAAAACTGTTAACAATCTGAATATCTTCACTTCTTCTCTTCCCTCTCCAATTCCACGGGAACATAAATTATCTCGCCGGTTTCCAATTTATACGCGGTTCCGAGTATCTTCCCTCTCCCTCCCGCAGTTTTGTTGGTCATTTCCAGGTGCTTTATCTCCTTCCCGTCTTTGATGATGATCTCCATATCCTCTTCGCCTGGATTCTTCACGATGGTCACCTTAGACTGCTCAGAAAGAAGCTCTGGTAGATGTGAGGAGAAAGCAAAGGCAATGAGCAATATTACTGCAAAAGCCATTGCTACATCGAATAGATTAGCTAATCCACGCATAGGGTCTTCCTCTTCTCCGATAATATCGCTATACCTCCTTCTTCGTGCCATTATCATCACCTCCTAAAACTTCCACCACGTATTCCATATCACTCAAATCTTGAGAATACCATCTCCTCTTGATCGTCGCCATAACGTAGTTTAATCCTCCAATAAGCAAACCCAGGACGGTGGTGCTGAATACAACGATCAAATTGGTAGCCATTTCACTTATGTTCCCCGACGCCAAATTCATTAACGCCGGGCCCATGGGTATCAACGTCCCCATGAGCCCCAGCATCGGTCCTACCCTGATTAATATCCGTTCCTTCTCAGTTCTCTCCCATACAGTTATCTCATACTCTTGCAGGAGCTTTTCAGCCTCCGTTTTGAAATTCCACTTTCCAATAAACCCGGAGAGGTCGTCAATAAACCTGGAAAGTAGATAACTTGAACCACTACTTCTAACGGTTTCGGACGCTTTTTCAATTTCTCCTCCCACTAAAAACTTTTTTGCCTCCCCACATCCTATTCTAAGCTTATCTAAATCGCGATTCCTGGAGATGTATTCAGAGAAGAACGCACCTATTTCTACAAATGAGTAGAGTAAAAGCACAAGCAGCCCGATTATCACCGGATACAATAGCGCTAAGGTTACTGTGTAAAGAGGAGTTAACAGTACCTCGGAGACCATCGGATCACCTCCTTTAACCTGTGTCTTAAGAAACCAAAGAAAAAGAAGAGAATAGCGATGAGCATGAAAAGAACCAGATTATCTGACGGCATAGAGATGCTTAATGGTGCTGCTTGCATATCACCCGCCTTAATATACGCGGGTATGAGTAAAACGGAGAGGAGATAAAAACTCCCGATAACTATCATTACGTTGCCAAGGTTAACGGGGCTTTTCTTAAACTTCCGGAAAAGCAAAGAAGTTACGGGGATTGTTATAAAAAAGATAATACCAACAGAAGCTCCTATTCCCAAACGGCTCAAGTCTGTATAAGCTGCTAAAGTAGTGCAGGAGATAAAAATGGCAGCCAGGCAGATAGGACAGGGGATAGAAAGTAGCAGAAAAGAGCGCCTTGAGATATCCCGCCTTTTTGAATTCCATTCCTTCACCGTGTGGATCCCTGCCGCCAGCAGAGCTATGGAAAGGAGTGTAAAAAGGATAACATAAGCAGTGGTAACATCCCTGCTAAAAATCAACTGGTTAACCCTGAGTGGAACTAACACAAGTAATTGATTAATTCCAATCGAGAGGAGAAGGTATACTCCTCCGATGTATAAAACTTCCTCCTTTTTTAAACTTGCTAATCCACACCCGATCCCTGCTTTTGCCGCGAGAAGAAAGATGCTCAAAAAAACAGCAATAAAAAGTCCTGGTATCGGATTCAAAATCACTTACCTCCTTTGCCCCTCGCACTCAATCTATAGCCAGAAATATCAAGGAGCCAGTTTCCGTCTTTAAATTTTTTATCCGATTGTAGTATCTCCACTCTTCTCTGAAATATCGGACCATCGAGTACAAAAGTATGATATTCGCCATGTTCGCCGCCGGGATGAATTCCTTCTGGCAGGTCTTTGATGAAGTGCGCATCCAATTCCCTACCTAACCACTCTTCATCGAAGAAATCGGCTTTAACTTTTATAACCAGCGCTTTGAATCCCGCATTGACAAATTCTTTCAAGACCTCCTCGGGGTCATTTCCCCATAAGGGTTCTATTGACTCCACATCTACTTCCGAACAAACTCTATCCACCCAGTCTTTGTGTTCTTGCAGGTCAATATCGCCAAATACACCTCCCTTTACTTCTTTCTCTTTTAAAGCTGCCACTGCTTCCTTAAATTTCGCTTCGTATCCTTCCCACGAGCTCTTAACCTGGATTATGGGTATTCCTATTGCCTCAGCCTGTAAGGCGATCAAATCAGAGCTGAGCCCGTGCGCCCTTGATCTCGTTCCGTCTTCGGATATAAAATTAAGGAGATAAGAGACGTCAAAGCCCTCTGACAATGCTTTATAGCAGGCAAGGCAACTCTCCTTGCCACCACTCCAGGAAGAAAAAACCTTCATCCTCGCCTTTCACCTTATCTTTGAAGTGCCGTTTTGTCTCAAGTAGTTTTCCTTTTTGATAATATGTATAACCCAAATGGGTAACACTGTGGGGAGTCCGAGCACTACGCGTCTTGAGAATCCATCAACAAACAGATGAGGATTCACCCGGGCGGGTTTGAAGTGAGTCCTTTGAATAAATAGGCCTTTACCGGGCAAAGGTTTGCTCTATTCTTTCCCCTACCTCCGTATCGAGGTAGATGTGGCTGAATACCCCTCCGGAGCTCTTTCTCAGCTCCATGTTTTCTATCAGGCTCTCGTATTTACCACCCGCTATGCCGTTCGCGATGATTGCCGCTCCCTCGGCAGCTTCCTTTACAGTGCCTCCGGTTCTTTTCAGGGTTCTTATCTCTGCGTTGATCCCGAGCTCTCCGAGATGATCCTGTAATAGGGATGTTACGTCCTGGACAAAGGGGTCTATCCGCGCGAACCGCCCGCTCAGTAATAGCTCTTTTGGCCTCCTGACAGATGAAAGCAGGAGATACGTGTCCTTGATTATTGATTCCAGCATGGCGGTATAGGCAAGCTTCACCGGCTCGACGTCCTGTGCAATACTAACGAATTCCTCAATGGAAACTTTATGGGGGTCTATCTGAGAAATAGAGACTGCACCTCCTTTGAAGAGCATCAGCTTTGAGAAATCCGAGAGAGTGTTCGCCAGGGCGTATGCGAGCTCGCCATCCAGTGCGCCCATGCCCATATATCCTGCTCCGCCCATAGTTCCGCCGACGCCGTCCACTATTTTACCCTTCACCACCCCCAACGCAGCAGTGTAGCCGAAGCCGATCTCAAGTATGATGAATGAGGTGCCTGAGTACTCGATATTGTATCTCTCTGCTTGATCCTTTATTCCTGAAACTGCGGTGAAGACCTTGTCTGCGGTTCCCATGTCTATCTTATTGATCTTCCGGTGTTCAGGAACAGTGGGCAGATGGATAACTCCTGGAGAAAACCAGATATTAAGGCTTGACTTCTTCATGAGGAACATGAGCTCCCGTAAACCGACGATGTTAAGCCTCCTCTCAGCGTCTGCTTTTGTTATGAATGTCGCCGCATTGATTTCACCGTCCGTTACCTCAGAGGCTTTCACCATCGGAAGTCCATAACCGCTTGGACCGATTATTGCATCGATATCTCTGTTTATTTCACGTATGGCATCCAAAACGATTTGAGGATCCTTTGTTACCTCAATCCGTGGTAGTGCAAGGTCTATAATTACCTCACCGGTTTCATCATCAAAACCAAAGAGATCCATACTCTTGGTTCCCGGATCCACGCCGACTGCGGTTACCATTTTCTAAACCCTTACAGGGTTTTCGGGGTCAACGGGGCGGAGCCCCGTTTATCGAAGCTCCCTGGTTGTTTCCGGTAGTGTAAAAGACATCCCCTCCGCCCTGTTTCGCCAGGAAGTGCTCAAGTTTCTCAACAAGCTCTCGTGCGATCTCTCCGTTGTTCACTATACCGTAGAATGTTGGCCCCCAGCAGGATTGGCATGCCCCATATGCCCCGTTATGTAATAGTATCTCTATCCCTGTCTCGACGACGGGATGGCAATAGGTGCAACCCCCCTGGAACTCACCCCAGAAATCACCGAGGCGGCTGTTGAATGCGGTTGTGGATTTACCAAAGGTCGTTATGTCGTGTTCTATGATGGAAGGCATGACTTGCATGAGCATTATTCGGGAGAGCCGGTCGGACATCTGCTCCGGCATCGGCTTCAGGTTATTGAGTATCTCTTCCTCATTCTCTTTTAGCTTCAGTATCGCCGGTATCGGCTCGTGTGGTATGCAGATGACAAAGAGCCAGTCCTCTGGTATCGGGTGTCTGAACAGGAGTGGCGGAACTGCCCTGCCTTTCTCATTGATCCTGTATCCGCCATCGACGATGAATCCTCCGGTTTTGAAGGAGTATAACCCGAGGGCAACGATGTCTGATCTCCCGAGAGCGAGAGCCATCTCCTCGATATTAGTAGGGAGAGCATAAAGTTCTGAGAGCGCAAGACCTATCGACAATGCAAGTGTGGTCTGAGAGCCCAAGCCGAGGTGCTTTGGGATGGTTTCCTTAATGTTAACCGTGATTCCGCCCTCAACATTGAACCTTTCCATGAATGCGCTAACATATCGTTCTGCGCTTTCTTTCTCCTCTCCTGTGATCGTGATCCTGTCTGACCTATAAGCTTCTATGACTGTTCGTGGATAGTCTATGGTGAAGCCTGCTGTGCCGTAGAGTCTTTCAAGGTCTCCGGTTAAGTCCATGTTTCCCGCATGGAGGTGCGCGGGTGCAACAACGACTGCCCCAAGTCCACCAACAAGAGCCATTTCTTACCTAGTACCTCCTTAACCAATCATCGTCCCTATTCCGCTATCGGTGAACAACTCAAGCAAAATGGAATGAGGTTCTCGTCCATTTATTATATGGGCGATAACGCCGCCCGAAGCAGCCTTTAAACTCGCCTCCACTTTTGGTATCATTCCTTCCCCGATAACGTTCTTCGCGATGAACTCTTTGATCTCCGCGGGTGTTGCTTGGGATATTAAGGTGGTAGGGTCAGCGGGATTTCTCAGCACGCCAGGGACATCAGTGAGCAATATCAGCTTCTTTGCCTTTATTGCATACGCTATCTCACCAGCTACCGAATCGGCATTGACGTTAAGGCTGTTTCCCGCATTATCTACTGCTATCGGGGATATGACCGGGATATAACCCCGCTCAGCCGTTATGTTTATTATTTCAGCGTTTATAGCTTCTATTTCACCGACCCAGCCGAGATCAACTTCCCTTTCCTCGCCTTCAATGCCAACCGTTTGCTTCCGCTTCTTCCTCGCTACGATTAAGGTACCGTCATTTCCTGACAGTCCAACTCCCTTACCGCCATGTTTCCCGATAAGCGATACGATGCGCTCATTTACGCTCCCTACAAGCACCATCCGAGCGATTTCCATTGTTTCGTCGTCAGTTATGCGGAGACCACCGATAAATTCAGGTTTCTTACCCAACCGCTCCATTAGCCTCGTTATCTCAGGACCACCTCCGTGAACTACCACGGGACATATTCCGACATATCTGAGCAGCACGACATCCTGCGTGATCTTATCCATGATGCTCTCGTCCACTAACGCATGCCCACCTACCTTTATCACTACTTTCGAGCCGTAGAATTCACGAATGTACGGTAACGCCTCTATCAAGATCTCTTCTCTTCTCATTTCACTATCTTTTAGAAGAAGCGGTTATTTTCTTAAAGGTTTCGATTTGCGAGTGCTAATTTCGCCACGTGACTTCCACTTCATCAGGTCTATAATTTGGCTTAACTCGAGAGCTCTCTATCGGTGTGGTGACGCCGCTTGTGAGCATGAGCAGTCCAAGATACGCAATCATCGCACCATTATCCTTCAAATATCTGTTCTCGGGGACGTAAAACGTTCCTCCTCGGTCGTGACACATTGTTCGGAGCATCTGCTGTAATCGACGATTCGCCCCCACGCCTCCCGCTAACAACAGCTCATCTTTACCGCAATGCGCCATAGCGCGCTCGGTTACTTCAGTGAGCATGGCAAATGCAGTCTCCTGAAAGGAATAACAAACATCTTCCTTTTCATCGGGATGCGAATCTATAGCCTCTTTAGCGGCGGTGGTCAGCCCGGAGAAGGACAAATCCATCCCCTTCACTATGTACGGCATATACAGATAGGTAGTGCCTTTGGAAGCCAACTCCTCGATCTTTGGACCGCCTGGGTGACTGAGTCCGAGGTAGCGAGCAAACTTGTCCAGAGCATTTCCTATTCCGATATCCAGAGTTTCGCCTAACACACGATATCTTCCGGAACGGTATGCCAATACTTGCGAGTTTGCTCCACTCACGTACAATATCACCGGGTCTCTCACTCCACATCGCCATCTCCCAATCTCGATATGGGCGACGCAATGATTAACGCCAATTAAGGGTATTTTAAAAGAAAGAGAAAGCGCTCGTGCTGCCGTCGCGACAGTTCTGAGGCAGGGACCCATGCCCGGCCCCTGGGAGAATGCAATTGCATCGATGCGGGTTAATGAAAACCCCGCTTCCTTTTCTTTTGCGCCTGTTAAAACTCGGGAGACCACCTCTTTCAGCTCGGCTGCGTGATGCTGAGCCGCTTCTCTTGGATGAATCCCGCCGTATTTAGGCTTATAGGTTGATTCCGCTTCGTATAGCACGCTCTCCTCGCTGACCAGTGCAGCGCCGAGGTTCCATGCGGTTCCTTCGAGACCCAATAGAATGGTCATTTAAATTGCAGATTAGCTCTTACTCTTCTTTTCTAGCCCCCGAAAAAATAAGTAGACTTTGATCAGTAGATTATGCCCTTTTCAGCGACCCTGCTCGATCTCTAACCTTCTCTCTATGGCATTCAGCCATTTCCGCATCGTGGGCTCTGCCCATCACGGGCTCTGCCCGTGCCCCCGCAAGCCCCGGAGGGGCTTACCCGAAAACCCTGAAAGGGTTTATGCTTACGATTGCTCGCGCTTCTATCATGGTGAATGGTATGCACCGATCTTCTCTAAAGACTATCTCTCGGTATCTTCTCATCTCCTCTGAAATATCCTGAAATCGTCCATCTCTTCTTAGAATCTCTCCCATTATCTGTAATACCTCCCTCATCCTCTCCACCTGAGAGAGACCGATTTCAATGAGAGACTCGATGGTATCTTTTAAATCATCGGGTGGGAGCGGGGATTCCATTACACATATCATCCTAACTCCTTTCTTTCCTTTTACCATAACATCATCCTGAACCCATACAAGAGGCGCAGATGTGGATGAGGTACTCTCCGTCATGAATTATACTTTCTCTTATACGCTTTAAAATATAATCTAAAAATGTATCTCCTCGTTTCCCATTTAGAAATTTATCTTGGTATTCCAATAATATCCTAAGGCACCCCTCGCCACAACAAAGCTAACGAGGAAATCGGGATGCAATGAAGAAAGAAGAACTGATACATCTCCATATGTTATTGGCTCAATTCAAGAGGTATTGTGAAGAGAAAGGCTTCGACTGTGATTTCACGAAGTACAAAGAGCTGGGCATTTCCCCTTTCGACTTGCACCGCAGCAAGGACGAACACAAGCAGGCTATTTTTGTTCTTGCGTCTGAACTGGCATCAATGGCAGCGAAGAAGCCGAAACGCGAGGCGGATATAAAACGGGGAAGTATTAACGGGCTTACATCTAAGGCGATAGTCCTCTGTTTTTCTCATTATGCACGAAGTGGTAAGTAATCAGCGGAAATTGGTTGAAATCCTAAAAGAGATCCCACAGCCTGTTTGGGACCGCGTTGTTAAAAAAGCGCCCGAGTGGCAGAATCTGGTTTCATTCTCCAACCTTTATGGATTTGGTCCATTTTCAGTGCTAATGCTCGTCATTGGCCTGAATGCATACCAGTTGAAGGGTAGAGCAGAGATAGCTTACTTCCCGAAGATTAGAGAACTTCTGGAGCAGTATCCGACACCGAGAACACCACGAGAACTTCTCAATCTACTCAATTTGTTCTACGCACATGAGCGCCTTAACTCAATAAAATCAAAACGTTTAGAAAGATTCTTAAAAAGTCCTTTGGCATCAAACTTATGGAAAAGTTCTCTGGAAGAGATCTCTTCAAACTTCATAAGGATTTGGGGTGAATTAACTCAACTCATGGGACAGAGACCCCAGGACAAGACGATCGCCTTTGCAATGAAATGCTTGGGTTTATCTTTGTTAATGGACCGAGAGCATAATTTTGAGTTCAATAAGATATCGATCCCGGTGGATTCGCGTGTAGCAAAACTCACCCAAAGGGCTGTTCTTTGCATCACTATGAAAGATCAAGAGATCCAAGCGGTCTGGAACGAAATTCTTTCTGATTTGCAACGTACTCTTCCACGCATCACGATGATCCATTTGGATAGCTTAGTTTGGCAGATCGGTTCATTACAAGAGAGCGAGTTACGCGATTATTTCAAAACGGTGGGCATAGATAAGGTGGGTTCGGATATATGCAATTATTTAAAGCTCTGAGTATTTGACCGCTAATGCTCAAAACGAATAATTAACTAAAAAGAAAAAGTGTGTAGATGGAAATCGTAGTGCTGCGATTGGGACACCGGCCGGAGCGAGATAAACGAGTAACGACGCATGTCGGATTGGTTGGACGTGCATTGGGAGCACGAGGCATGCTCCTCGCTGCTGATGATCGGGGCGTGGAGAGGAGTATAAAAAAAGTAACGACGCTGTGGGGTGGTAATTTCTTTGTCAAAACGGGTGTGAAATGGGAGGATGAGATAAAGGGGTGGAAACAGGAAGGCGGAAAAGTGTGTCATCTGACGATGTACGGTGAGAACATCCTCGACGTGATAGATGAGATACGGGAAGAAGCAAAGAAGGAGAATGCACGTTTAATGGTCGTCGTAGGAGCCGAAAAAGTCCCTTATGAGGTTTTCGAAGCTGCGGACTGGAACATTGCGGTAGGAAATCAACCGCATTCAGAGATAGCAGCGTTAGCGTTATTGCTCGATTATTTACAGGAAGGTAAAGAATTAAAAGCGGTATTTGAGCACGCGGAGCTGAAAATAGTGCCAAAGAGAAGAGGTAAAGAGGTAATAATGACGAGGAAGGAGTAAACGATATGACTAAACCACTTCTACTCCTCCTTTTTCGCCTGGCTTCGCCCCACTCGGTAACCGCTTCAACTCCTCCGGCACTTTCACGCGTAGTATGTTCGTCGAACGAACATGGTAGACGGGGTCCCCGGTCATCGGGTCATAATCTTCGGTGCGGATAATGCTACTGACGATCGTCTTAAACTTCAATACCGTGCCATCTTCCAGCTTGTACTCATTCCAATCCTCTTTTATCGTCTCAAAATCGACATCCATCGCTTCTATTTCCCTCCCATTGGGCAGGCGCACTTTCAATTTCTTCACCTTTCCCTTACTTATAGGTCTATTATATCTACGATATTAAGACTAAAAAGAGTACAAGCTAAAAAAACCATGCCACTATTTTCGAAGCCTGTTGGGAGGATAAAAAAAGTCATGGCGCTTAATTTGACCTTTAGCTATCTTTCTCCCAGACTTCTTCCTCGTCCGAAGGCATGGGTGTCACTATCCTAAAGAAGGAAGGGGTATATAAACTTTTCGGTTAAGGATAAAAAGTTTAAGCATCGCGCATCGCGAAGATGCAACTCATCAACCGAAAAATCATGCGGAGGGGAAGAAAAAGGCACCGAGTTACCGGTAAAAATTACGAAACGCTTTTTCCTTTTTTAGCTCGTTACGATGAAAGAATAGAGAAAGTCTTGATTTTTTGTTTTTGGTTACTACGTAACCAGTAGGTCTCCCACCTCTCGCTCATACATGTCCCTCATATACGCCATCGAACCACCTATAATCCGGACGAGCGCGGAGATGAAAAGTACGCCATACACACTGCACGCAATGAAGAACAAAGAGAGTATAAACCTCCTTTCGCCTTTTAGATTAGTTAAATCCTCTTCGGTCTTATCGGCCAGAAGTAGCTCGCCTGAGACCTTGTACTTCTTTGTTGCCTCCTCTAAGTACCTCTCCGCCATTTTATAGCTCTCCAAAAAGGTATCATAGTCATAAGGATTTAAAAGCAGATGCAGATCCCCAATTCTAATGAGGTCATTCTCCTTGCTGTTTGACAGCGCATTATCCGCTTTAATACGAAGCTCCGCTGCATCACTTACCAATTCATCATGTTTGTCCATGAGCAAAGATCCCTCATGAACACTTCCTAATCTCTTCTCTCTGTTGTTGAGCAGCCCGTAGAGCATGGCGGCATACTGATAAGAAATCGCTGATTCAAGCACGTTTTCTTCATTTTTTAAGCCACTGATATCATTCATTGCGAGTGCGTGCTCCACTGCCTTCTTTATGGTCCAGCCGCGCAATTCAAGCAGCTTCGCCGCATCCAGCAGCACCTCCTCCGTCGTCTGGTCCGCGCTCGCTGACATATCCGTTGCATAGCCCGATATATCCCGGTTGTTTAGATTTGAGTTCGATTCTATCGTCGAGGTTGATACCGAGGCAGCCGATAAGCTCTCCACTGTTTTTCCATAGTTCTCCTCTTCGCTGGAAACGATACCGCCATTCAACGAGGATAGTAACGAAAGCGTTCCCTTCATCAAAACCGGTATTTTTTGCCAGTCCTCAGCACTCACTTCACTTCCCGCTATAATCTCCAATATCCCTATTCCGTCTGATATGATAGATTCTGAGGATGGATAATTACGATACAAGGGGGTTTCTCGGAATGATTTAAAATCCTCTATCATCTTGGTGATATTGAGTGGAACGATCTTTGCCTTTACCTCCATTCGCTTTGCTCCTATCCCGGATGCACTGAGAGCATACCTCCACAGATAGTCCTGAGGCACCGCCTCTAATCCCGGCTCTATCTTGAGCGTAATGGTTCGTGACGCACCTGGCGGGATTTCAGCAAAATCCCACTCCTCTCTCAGCCAGTTCCCGTATTCACCACTCTTAGAAATGCGTAAATTCCGCACCGGTTTGTAGTGATAGAACTCCGTTAAGGTTATATTCTCGCTTTTCTCTTCATATCCTCGCTCTTTCAGCTCTAAAGAGCCGAAATCAATAGACGTGGGAGAGATGGTGAAATCAACCGGCCATATTATCTCTATGGTTATGTCCACACTTCCACGCCCAGCATTATATTTACCATCTTTATCTGTCGCATCTATACGCAGTCTCCCACGATATGTTCCTTCAGGAGCGTCGTATGGTGCGACGACATGAAGGCTGATGGTTTCACTGCTCTTCCCCGAAACCGATCCTGAAGGATTAACTATCCTAATCGTTATTCCGCTTGGGGATTCGGTGAACTTGCTCGTAAAAGACAGTATCTCGTCACCGTCATTTCTCACTCGCACCTCTATGTATCTGTCATATTTCGGAACCGTTCCCTTTGGCTTGTCGAATTTTATTTCCAGATATTCATCGTAAAGTGTGCCGAGCTTTGGCGGCATCAATATGTATGCCTCGATAGGTATCGTGGCAGAGCCAGCGTTATTGCTTGTAATTTTATATTCCCATGAATATCTGTTATAATCGGGATGTTTTTCTGATTTCATTTGAAATGTGAGGCTATAAGGATGAGAATGAGAAACCGAACCTATATCACCATATTTGTCAGGTTCAACCCAATTGTTTCCACTTATCCTTGGCAATATGCTTACACCTGAAGCGGATTTATACCCTAATACCTCCCTTATCTCAACCGTCCTTGATGGCGATTCCTTCCTTCCAACTCTTCCAAAATCGATTGAAGAAGGAGATACCTCGATCTTTGCATAGTAGATTATCGTTACCGTGACTTTCACTATCTCTTTTATTTCTCCATTTGACCTTATTTTAACCTCTTCAACATGTTTCCCCTCAGAAGCGTATGATGATGCCCAAATCGTAATTTTTATAGATTTGGATTCGCCGTCCTCGAGACTAAAGGAGGAAGGGAGTGGTGTAATGCGTATTCTATCATTGTCGTCGCTAACAGAATCTATAGTTATCGTGTCATTTCCTGAAATAGTGATCGTAAAATACTCATCAGTTGAATAATCTCTACTCCCTATTGGCTGATTGAATGCGAAGCTTACATCTATCAAAGAAGGATTTACTATTACATCCGATGCTCCAGCGTTCCCTGTAAAGATTAAAAGAGCAAAAAGTATAACAGTTCCAAGTGCAATCTTAACCAATAAGCTCTTCGCCCAGTCTGGTATCATCCAGTTCCTCACCCCATCTCTTGAAATCCCTCCATAGTATAAAGGAGAAGAAGGAGAGAAGAAGAAGATAAATCGCAACGACCTTGAGCGTTTCAAGCATCAACCTCCGATAAACCGTTTTTATCTCTGCTTCAATCCCTCTCACATTGTGCAGTTCTCTATCCTTGTGGTTCTCATATATCCTCGTCGCCTCTTCAAACGAATCTCTCGCTTTGATTACCTCCATGAACGCCGCGCCAAAGAACCCTGAAGACGGATTTCGTGCACGGGCAAGGTGTAACTTTGATGCATTTAGGTACTCCGATGCCCTTTCCATATCCCTGTTATAGACCCATTCGTCTCTCCTTGACTCGAACTCCATCCTGCTTGCATCGCTTATCGTATATACACCGCCCTTTTTGTATGAAATCGCGCTTATCTGCTCATATTCAATCTTCACCCTTGTCTCTCCCTCGTTCCGTGCAAGATTCTCAAAGAATTCCCCCTCACCTCTATAAAATCGTTCGAGTGCAAGCTCTGCGAGCAGAGGTATCCCATTCCCTTTTGCGGTCTCGTATCGGGTGAGCATAGTTATGGACGTAGTTATTCTCTCCGCGATTTCAATCGCTTCGACATGATCTGAAGGAACTGAGCTTTTGCTCAAACCCGCCACCTTTTCGAAATCATCAATAATCCCGAGGAAAATTCTCACCCACTCCTTTGTAATCGAAGTCACCTCGCGACCTTCCATCCCCTGGATTACTGCCTGCGTCTTTGTCTTTGCAAGATATAACTCACCATACTCATCAAATAATTCGGGCCTGTCTGCGGTATCTAGCGATATAAGCTCTTCAAGTATCTCCCTCTTCAACTCGTCTGAGCCGGCCGCAGGTATGGAGAAGAACAGGATAGTGATGATGAGTATGGTTAGTGTTAAGGTCATCACGGTGACCCAACTTTGTTTTTTCATCAAAAAATA
>JACUTR010000066.1 GCA_014859735.1 Candidatus Methanophagales archaeon
AAGTATATGTGCCCCTTTTCTATATCAAAACCCAGTGCTACAAGGCTCACGATGTATTCGTTTAGCCCTATCTCCTTGCATTGCTTCCAGGGGGTACCTCTGACCGAATGCGCTTCCATATCGGCGATGCAGGCAAAGGCATCGCCTCCCATGCGCTGGTGCCATATAATCTCATCCATCACCATCTTACCGCCAAGATGGATTTTCCCGGAAGGCATGAACCCACTCATCACGGCAAATGTGCTCCCTTCGTTCATCGCTCGTAGCACGTCCTCGTAACCACGATGTCCGACGATTATGCCGCGCCGCATATAGAGATGCGGTTTTTCCATCCGGTCGAGTAAATCCTTAAAAGGAGAGATGCCAAACTCATCAAAGAGCCTCGAATAATCTTTTATATCCGCAATACCCCATGGATCTATCTCTGCCATTTCACTGAACCTTCTCCTCTGCCCACTCGTTACATAAGATTGGGTAATATTAAAGATGGAGTTTTTCCACGCGCTTACCCGCTTTCGCTCGTTACGACGTGTATTTCATACTCATGTATTACGGGGTTAGCAAGCAGTTTTCGACACATTTCTTCTACCTCCTTCTTCACCTCTTCTTCACCACGTGCTTTTTCTGGCTCTACCTCTATTCTAAATGTTTTCATCGATTTTACACCATGTACCGTTTTAAAACCAAGAAGGTTCAATGCTTTTTTGGTGTTCTCTCCTTCAGGGTCTGCAACGCCATGTTTCAATTTTATTGTGACGTCTACTTCGATGGCCATTTTACCTTCACCTAAAAATTTAGATATAGGTAGGTATACAATCACGCTTTAAAAGCTTGGGTGTCATTTTTGGGGCTTCAAACCTACAATAACAAAGTAAAAATTCACCTCCAAACTTTTTGTTCTTCACCGCTCTAGTTAAAGTAAAATTTCCGATGAAAAACCACATGAGCACATTCTCGTTGCTCAACCCCGGGATTCAAGCGGTATTAAGAGATACCTTTGCTGTTCCCACAGAACCACAGGAATTGAGTATCCCACTCATTTTAGAGGGGAAAGACGTGCTGCTCATAGCACCTACGGGTTCAGGTAAGACCGAAGCCGCCGTTTTACCACTCTTTCACAAGATACTGGAATATAAAACGCTCAAAGGAGCGAAGAAGGGGTTCTACGCGCTTTATATAACACCGTTACGTGCGTTAAACCGGGATATGCTATCACGATTAGAGCGCTGGGGTGAGAAACTCGGCATTACGATCGAGGTACGGCATGGGGACACCAGCAGGTATGCACGGAGGAGGCAGGCTTTAGAGCCTCCTGATGTACTTATTACGACGCCGGAAACGATACAAGCGATCATTCCGGGTGCACGGTTGAGAGAGCATTTGAAATCCGTGAAGCATGTGATAATAGACGAAGTGCACGAATTAGCGAATTCTAAACGAGGTGCGCAGCTTGCAGTAGCGTTAGAGCGAATAGTTGAACTCGCTGGCGATTTTCAGCGAATCTGTCTCTCCGCAACGGTTGGCAACCCGGAAAGCGTAGCGAAGTTCTTCGCTGGTCGTAAGACGATGCAGGTGGTGAATACGGTCGCCACAAAAGCAGTTGAGATAGAGGTTTTAAGTCCGAAAAGAACGGAGAAAGACGTGATGGCCACAGGAGGGGTATTCGTTGACCCCGAAGTAATAGCGCATGTACGAACCATACGGGACATCGTGAACGAGGAGCAGAACAAATCGAGTTTGATCTTTGTAAACACGAGAAGAGCGGCAGAGATGCTTGGGTCACTTATAAATAGGTTTGAAAGCGGGTTAATCGGTGTGCATCACGGCTCACTCTCGAAGGAGATGCGGATAGAAGCGGAGGATAGCCTCAAAAAGGGCGTTATAAAAGGCCTTATTTGCACCAGCTCGATGGAACTCGGGATTGACATCGGCTCGATTGATATGGTTATCCAGTACGCCTCGCCACGTGAAGTGACGAGATTAGTGCAACGGGTTGGTCGTGCCTCGCACTTTGTGCACGCGACCTCTAACGGCAAGGTCATCGCGCTTACTCCCGACGATGTGGCGGAATCGGTGGTGATTGCAAAGCGAGCACGGGAAGGGAAGATTGAGGATATTCGGCTGAAAGAGGGCTCTTTGGATGTCCTGGCGAACCAGATATGCGGTTTGGTGCTGGATTTTGGCGTGATTGCGGTGGATAAACTCCACGCATTGCTAAAACGGGCATATCCCTTCAGGAATAGTTCGGGTGAGGCAATGGTGCGTGTGATAGCGCAGTTAGCAGAGGAAGGCGTGGTGAAACGAGATGGAGCGCGGATATGGCGGAGTAAAAGCACCCGGAACTATTATTATGAGAATCTCTCGATGATACCGGATGAGCGGAAGGTTGAGGTCTATGACATCGTGACGGGGAAGCTCATCTGCCTGCTGGATGAGCGCTTTGTGCTCAATTTTGCGGATCCCGGTGCGTTATTTGTTGCAAAGGGTGAGACATGGCGAATACTCGACACGGAACTGGGGGAAGAAGGAGCGCGGCTCAAGGTGGAGCCGGGTGTGAGACGAGAAGGTGAGATACCGAATTGGGAAGGTGAGGAAATACCCGTTCCGTTTGAAATCGCACAAGATGTGGGCAACTTACGGGCAAAAATCGCTTCTTTTATCGCTTCTCATGGTAGGATTTCGGATTTGAAGAGTGAGCTGGAGCAGGAATATGGGGTGAATGCAGAGTGCTTTGAGACGCTCATCGAATTGATCACAAAGCAGATTGAGCAGGGGTATAAGGTGCCGACGGCGCAGGAACTGGTTGTGGAACTAGCGGATGATGAGAGAGAAGTGATATTAAACACGTGCTTCGGGCATCTGGTAAACGAGACGTTTGGAAGAGTACTCATAACGTTACTCGGCGCGCGACTCGGCATGGATATCTCTCTGGAAATCGATCCGTATCGGATAAAACTGAAATCCGGGAGGAGGATGAAGCGAGAAGCAGTGAAGCAGACAGTAACCTCAATTGAGCCCGAGTATGTCCAGGTGCTCTTAGAACGGGTATTAAAGAACTCCTTTTTGTTTAAATGGGAGTTTTTAAATGTGGCGAAACGGTTCGGGGCGCTGCGTAAGGATTTTGACAGGAGACTGATCTCTGCAGATAAGTTGGTAACCGTATTTTCAGAGACACCGATCTACGAAGAGACGGTACAGGATCTCTTCGCCGAGAAGCTGGATGTAGAGCGGACGATAGAGGTGGTGAAGAAGCTCCAATCAGGTGAGCTCCCCGTCCATTTTTCATCACCTGGGCTGAGTCCTATTGGTGCTTCCGGGTATGTGGGCTGGCGAGACACGTTGGCAACGGAGCGCGACGAGAGCTTGATTATTGACGCGCTCAGGAATAGAATAATGAACGATAGAGTGATTTTGTTCTGTATGAATTGCAAGCACTGGGAATCCCGGAGGCGGGTAAAAACCGTTATTGAACGTGGTGCAGAATCGCTCGTCTGCCCGGTTTGCAACTCGAGGTTGATTGCCGCATTAAAACCGTGGGAAAAAGAAGAGATCATGCTGGTAAAAAGGAGTAGTTCCAGTACTAAGCATGAGCATAATGAGAAAGAGCGTGTGAAACGGGTGTACCGGAATGCGAATCTGGTCCTGTCACACGGCGTGCTCGCGGTCATTGCACTCGCAGCGCGGGGTGTGGGTCCGGAAGTAGCATCGAGAATAATAAGGCGGTTTAACCCCCCATTAAACTCAACGGAGAGCGAGGAGGAGCATGCGTTTTATCGCGTGATCCTGGAGGAGGAGCGGAAATACGCACGTACTCGAAGGTTCTGGGATGAGTAAAGATGGAGATGAAAAACCACGAGATTTCACAAGATTAGCACAAGAAATTGAATTCGATGAGGTTATGGAATAGAGAGGATGAGGGGTATAGAAATCATACTGAGAACCGTGGTAATTAAAACGACCGAAGCGACTAAAGAAGCATCTCGGTTATACTTAGCGGCTAATATCATTGCCATAACGGCGGACGGCATAGCTGCTTGAAGCAGTATGATATCTCGTACCAATCCTTCTATGGAGAATAGTGTGATTATCACGAAAGCAACCAAAAACCCACCGAGAATCCTGAATGCTGAAGCGAGTACTGCTATCTTTGCGGCGCTTATTTTTATCTCGGTCAGTTTATAGCCAAGCACGAGTAAAGCCAGGGGAATGGTAATCATTCCAATCATCTCAATTGGTGTGAGGAGCACCTGCGGGATGGGGATGTGTAAAAGATTGACCCCCAGGCCAATCACCACTGCGTAGAGTAACGGGACTTTGAATGCTTCCTGTATCTCATGTTTGTGGTGTACGATATATATGCCAAGGCTGAAGATCACCAAGGAATTGAGCATATCATAGACAACCGCTCGTGACAAGCCGTCCATGCCAAAGGCGAATAAGGCAACGGGATAGCCTAAATAACTGGTATTACCAAAGACCATGGGTAGATATAATCCTTTTCTGTCTGAATGGGTCAGTTTCAAGCTGAAAAAAACGAGCAGCGTCATACTGAGGATGATTGCGAATGCGGCTCCGGCTAGTGTGGTAAAATCTACGAGGTTAATGTCACTTTGTGCAATGGACGAGAAGATCAAACAGGGGGCGGAGATGTAAACGATGAGATCAACGAAGGCTTGGATATCAAATTTTTTGACCTTGCCGATGGCATACCCAACTAAAATGATTGAGAATACCGGGATTACCACCGGGAGGAGCGCGTGCATAGAGAAAAAGAATGCGGAGGATGCTTAAAAACTTGTTGAAATCGAATCGTAAGATAGCACGAGGATGGCAAGAGGGTATGCAAATTTTCGGCTATTCATTCTGTTACCATTTTATATTTGCGCTTGACAAAAAGTATTTCTGAAAGCTGGAGTATTTCAGAATCACTGTTAATACTGAACATATTGTTCCAAATATATTCTTGGTCGTGAGAATGTGAGAGTAGCGATAGGCGGCACGTTTGACCCGCTGCACGACGGGCATAAGAAATTATTGAAGAAGGTGTACGAGCTGAGCGAAGGTGGAGAGATAGTCATCGGTGTGACATCGGATACAATGGCACGAGCCAGCAGGAACCGGGTGGTTCTTCCGTACAAAGTACGGGCTGAGAACATCAGGCAATACATGTATAAGGAATATGGGGTGAAGGTGAGAACGGTTGAATTACATGACCGGTATGGCATCACCCTGGATGAGGATATTGATTATATCGTTATATCGCCGGAGACGTATGAAGTGGCGTTAACGATAAACGAGCTCAGGAAAGAGCGTGGGAAGAAGCCGATAACGATCGTGAGGGTTGAGCATGCGAAAGCCGCGGATGGAAAGACGATCTCTTCTACAAGGATAAAAGAGGGCGAGATCGATAAGCACGGGACGTTGCTTGCTTACCGTGGAAAATGAACCACAGATTTCACAAGATTAGGAGGGTGTGTTGTTAGATATTTGGAATATGCTCAGTTGTTATTTGGGATTTGGTAATTGGGATTTACTTGGGATTTGGTAGTAGTTGGATTTGGGATTTTTTATATCTCAAGCTGTTTCCCGAATGTCGTCAGGTTCTCGCAGCCGGTCTTCAGCACGAGCACCACATCCTCCAGCCTGACACCTCCCACCTCAGGATCGTACAATCCGGGCTCTATCGTAATCACATTCCCGGCTCTCAACACATACTCATTCTCACCCACCTTTGGGTTCTCATGCACATTTAATCCTACTCCATGACCGGTGGAATGAAGAAATCCTTTTTTGCCACCTTTTCGTATCGTTTCGTATCCTTTTTCCTCGAATATATCACAGACACGGTTATGCACGTCTTTGCATGCTACGCCTTCCTTGACAAGCGCTAAGGCGGCGTTTTGAGCCTCCAGAACCGCCTTGTACATCTCTTGTACCTCCTTTGCTGGCTCACCCTTAACCATAGTTCTGGTCATATCAGCACAATACCGTTCAACCATCAATCGCGGGAAGATATCTATGATGATAGGCTCATTTACGAGAAGAGGGCCACTGCCAGAGAAATGCGGGTCGGCAGCCCGTTTCCCACACGCTACGATTGGTGCTCCACCATCGAATGTGCAGCCAGCATCAATCAAAGCATGTTCGATGTATCCTTTTACTCGCTCGGAGGTTAAAATTTCCCCCTTATCCCTCAAAAAATCACCGTTTATCGTAGATCTTTTGAGAATTGTTAGAGCGAGCGCCATTACCCTCTCACAGGCACGTTGTGCCTTCCGCATGTAGCTTAACTCCTGTTCACTCTTTATCTCCCGCTCTCTGGTCATTATCACGTCCTCTACGGGAACCACTTCGATGCCTCGCTTCCTCAGCTCCTCGGCGGTATATAAAGGAAAATAGCCTGGCACTTCGATTGTGGTTATACCCTCTTCCTGGAGGATTTTACTAATAAGCTCTTCCATTTTGAGGTCATAGCCGTAATCAAGCGAAGACCGAATCTCTTTTACAATTGACTCTTTTCTCGCCCGTTCATACTCCATCTGCGACACAATGAGCATCTCCTTTCGGTCGTGAGGGAAGCAGAGATAGATAAAAGGGTCTGCAGCGAGAAACCGAGTGGCATAATACATATCAGCATTACGCATGCTCTCGTTCACCATTAAAAGCGGTTTGGTCATTGCCTTTCTGGTTAGCGTGTTAATTGGTGCCATGGAATTATTTTAAGTTGCAAAGTTATAATTTCAACCGGTTATTTTTGTACATAAGAGGATTTCGATGACACCCCTAGGATTGCTCGTTCATGGCCCGGAGGTAATAGACGAAGGTGAGGTTGAGGAAGCGATAGAAAAGCTCAAAGATGCTGGATTTGAGGTAGAAGCAGCTCTGGGTGGCATAACGGGTAAAACCGCGGTCATCGATGCTGGTATGCGAGGCGTCATAGACATCAGCAAGGATATGAAACCCTCTGAAGTACTGGCTGATTTCGTAACGCGGGGAATAGATTTTATCCTGTTGGTGAACCATGCGAAGACCGAGGAGAGCGGCTTTGTACTCGGGGAAGGCATCCTCAGAAATTTTATTGATCGAGGTGGCGCACCGGAGAAGCTCTCGTGTGTGCAACTGGAATATAGTAGCAGGGTTAGTGTTCGATGGCTTGCAAAGCCCGGCGATGACACTGTATATAAAAAGATACGAGAGGTTCTCAGTGAGTTCAAGGAGAGAGAACCTCACAGACTTGAACCACGCTATAAAAAAGAAGCGGATTTGATGTACCGGGAGATAAGGGGCGTGCATCCCGGCGAGAAGATCGTTGTGGATGGCATTGTTATCGGCACGGTGTCGCCGGAATGCAAAGATAATAGTATTACGCTCGTTGCGAAGGGAGGAAAACTGGTAGACGTCGTGGGTGGCACGGTGATAACGCATAACCTGGAGAAGCTGCCTCAGTTGGACCTGGGGAAGGGGATGATAAAAACCGGGCGTGTGATCAGGAGGACGAAACCAAAAATAACGAGGGGGGAAATTAGACCAAGGGAAGGAAAGAGGAGGAAGATCGCATGCTTTTTCTACACCGTTGAGCATCTCTTCCCCAAGATCGAGGAGACGGATGGCGATGTTGAAGTCGCTATCACGATCGGAGACGATACGACGAGCATTGCCGGTGACATACTGAAGCGGTTTGGTATTCGCCTGATAGGCATTACCGACGGCGATGTAGATGGATTGATCGAGGGGATAGGGGGTGGAGCTCTGGAGGAATACACCAGATTCCTACCGGATGGTTCGGTCATCATACGATTGAAGCCGGAAAGAGACGATATTATCGGTAAAAGGATACAGGAGGAGATTTTTCAAAATACCGATGAAATCGAGCTGACGGGTGATCTCGAGCAGCAATTTGAGGAATTGAAGCAGCGCGTGCTCGAGCTGGCTAAAGGGGATGTTATTGGTGTGTTGAATTCTTCGACTCCGAAGCGCGGAAGAGAGAAAATATTATGAAGATTGAGGTCAATAACAGAGTGAAAGAAAAAAATGGCACTGGAAATATTAGAGGTCGGGGATGTAATGACACCCAAAGTCGTTACTGAGGATGAAGAGACATCGGTTACCAAACTCTCAAGGGACATGGAAGTAGCAGGGATCGGGAGCGTCGTGATAACCAAGAAGGGCAAACCTGTGGGAATTGTCACGGACCGTGATATCGCAATAAAAGTGATAATGAAGGATAGGAGGGCAAGTGAAATAAAAGCAAAAGAAATTATGTCATCTCCTCTCGTCACGATCGAGCCAGATGCACCGCTGGAGAAGGCATGCGAGCTCATGGCGGAGAAGGGCATACGAAGGCTGCTGGTGATGGATGATGATACGCTCGTGGGCATTATAAGCGTTCGAAACATCCTGACGAGAAGTCCAGGATGTGTAAGTAAATTTTATCCCGGAGAATGATATAAACAGCGAGACGGGGGTAGCACCTGCAAGAGAGATGCAGGTATGGTCTGCCATTCTTTTATTATTTTTAGATTATTTATTCTTAGTTTAGTTTAGAATAGAGTGAAGCGAGGTGAAAGAGGAAAGATGCAGGTGAAGGATATAATGAGCCGTCCAATCATCACGGAAGATGAAGAGACGTTGGTCACGAAAATAGCGGAAGATATGGAAGAGTTGGGAATAGGGAGTGTGGTGATAACAAAAGAAGGTGAACCAGCAGGGATAATTACGGAACGAGACATAGCACTCAAGGTTCTCCTGAAGAATAAAAGAGCAAGCGAAGTAAAAGCAAAAGAAATCATGTCCTCTCCTTTGGTGACTATCACGCCCGAAGCATCGGTGGAGGAAGCGTGCAAACTCGCAGCGCGGAAACGTGTAAAAAGACTGCCGGTGGTTGAAAATGGCGTGCTCATAGGGATCATCAGTATTCGGGATCTATTGACCAGGAAACCGGAGTACGTGAGAGAATTTTACTTCTAACTAACTAACTAACTAACTAACTAACTAACTAATCATATCAGCCCCTTTTCGATCAATGCCCTCATGGTTCTCTCACAAGCGGTTGTCGCATGCGATACCGCAGCTCCGAGTGTTGCCTGTGCCTCTTGGAAATCTTTCTCCTCTATCCTTCTCCTTATCTGCGTTACCTTATCTTCCACCAGCTCGAATTCGTTCATTCCTGTCGCGTTCAACGCTAATCCGGTCTCGATAGAGAGAGCGTCAAAGAACGCAAACGTCACTTTTTTCGCACCCTCAAATTCATGCTCCTTCAGTATTTCCAGCACCATCAACATCTTGGAACCGATTATCAGGGCTGATTTTATCCGCTCTGCAAATTGGTAACCGATTATCTCATTTCCTGTCATAACCACGGGTAGTCGGTACCACGTTAAAAACTTTTTGTTATATCA
>JACUTR010000003.1 GCA_014859735.1 Candidatus Methanophagales archaeon
TCACCGCTTCCTGAATAAGAGTGTACCATGAAGTAGAGTGTTCCGGAACCTGATGCAGGACCTGCTATCTCCTGCGCCCAACTGGAGTATCCGCGTGCATCGTAACTGCTTGTTGTAGGTGGTGAATTCCATTTAGTGTATAGGTCAAAGTCGCTTCCGTCTGGACCTGAGTTGAATGCATATCCTTTACCAGAGCCGCTAAGAGAATAGGTTGCGGTAGCACCTGTTCCGGAAAGAGTTCCGCTTTTTCTTCCACTGTTAGCACCTGGACTACCTGAAAGTGCCCAGCATTTCCAGTTACCGCTACCACTATATGAATGGACCATTATATAGAGCGTTCCAGAGCCGCTTGTTGTAAAGTACTCTAATGAAGTGCCTGAATATCCAATTGCATCGTAGCTGCTCGTTGTAGGTGGAGAACCCCATTTCGCATACAAATCGAAGTCTGCATTTTCATTACCTGCCATCACCACTGTGACGGTAGAGTAGCCCGATACTGAGAAGGTATAAGAGTCCCCAGTGCCTGAAAGTGTTCCGCTCTTGCTTGTTATTAAGTCTCCTCCTCCACCGCCTGATGTGAACTCCACTTTGTCCACCCATCCGCAGTCTGAGCCACTATGAACACTGCCGTCTTTCATATATCTCCACTTTACCGCGTGCGAGCCAGAACTTATGCTATAGCTCTTCTGCTGCCAGTCAACAGTTCCACTTATCTTATCCATCCTTGTATTATCAATCCAGAACTCCAGGAAGTCAAAGCTTCCTTCTGATGAGGCTTTCCAATAGAATTTCAAGGTTCCGGGACCTTGAACTCCTATTTGCATCCATGACTCCTCATTGTGTGATATTGTACCACTCTGAGCAGCGTCACTGCCATAGTAATAGGTCGAAGTCTGCCCAAACCAATTTACTTTCCCTCCGGTGTTCCAATAGAAGTCAGTGTTATCCACGGCTTCTCCTAAACTCGGTATTATATAGTATGTTTGTGTGCACCATCCATTATTATATGCACCGTTGGGTTTTGAATACTCATTGCCTAAATTGTAGTTATCATCATAAACTTTCCATTCTAGAAAGTCGTTATCCTCAATTTGTTGGAAGAATCCTGCAACTAATTCTTCTGCCGGCTCGAATTCATCAGCTTCATGCGGAGGCCACGTGTCATGGTGAGCTTGTCCAACGACATCACCAGTAGACAGACTCCATAATCTCATATGGTATCCACCATATAGCCGAGTCGGACAGTCAGCTACACCATCGCCTACTATCCAACCATATACTGGATCATAGACATAGCGCTCATACTCAGCTATGTTATCGAACCATCCGTTGTTAAGTATCTCTGACTTCACTGTATATATATTCGTATTTTCCCATATTATATTTATTGGATCCTCTTGCATATATGTGTCACCATCCTTTTTATATTGCCACTGAGGGTAATGATACCCGCTCCAGTAAGATGCTGATGAGTAGTAAACTGGCGGGTCGTTTTCGGTTGTAAACACGTGTTCTTCTTCGGTTATAGAAATTGTTATCTCTTCGCCTTCCCTCAGTTCTCTTATTCCATAACTCTCCGCGATCTTTCTGGCATCATCAGCACTAGCCGGAATTCTAAGCTCTTCTGTAAAATTATCTCTTCCAAATCTCTTTTTGAACTCTTCGCTCGTGTATATCTCTTTTGAGATCAGATATCCCTGCTCATACTTTAAAGTCCTGATAACATTGACCTTCACAGTATGCTCTTTCTCCCATTGCTCCATGGATTTCTCTGGAACAATTTTCTTTGTTTCCCCCGGGGTTATACTTTCTTTTGATTTCTCAGGAGTTATGCCTTCCGCAGATTTCTCTGTCGTTACGTTTTCTTCTGATTTCTGATACGGCTCCGGGCATGAGGATATTATAGTATAGTTACCGCTGAGGAAGCCACGCACGATATCTAAAGGAAGCTCAAGCGTTTCTGCAATCTCTTCCTCGCTCAAACCTTCACCATACAAATCCTTAATTTTACTGTACGTAGGGCAATCAGACGGGGATATGCTCTGGTTTGACTCTGGACATGGTGGCGGAGTATAATTACCTTTGAGATAGCTGTTCACAATGTCTAATGGAAATGCGAGCTCTTCTGCAATCTCCTCCTCGCTCAATCCTTCCTCATGTAACTCCGTAATCTTATTGTATGACTCTTCAGGGCATACAGGCTGATATTCAGGTATGAATGTGCTCTGCATCGCGGGTACACTGGATGCTAATAGTAACACTGCTAATGCTACGGTTGCTATTATTAGGTATTCTTTTTTCATTTTTCACCTCCTAACCTTTTAAACCTTCTTCTTTTCCCTTCTTTTTTTCGCACCTTTCGCCTTTATCTTATGTTAAAGGTAATGCTAAAATATTTATTAGTGTTATTTATAGTTAATGAATTGCAATAGTGCCAAAAATAAGCAATACTTCTATACACAATAAGTAGACGGCTTAGTCCACCAGATACTTTTCTGGTCCAACGCGACCGTTAGAGTGATTGAGCCGCCCTTTACGACGGTCATAGTGTGGGATAACGCCCGAATAGCTGAATGATAAGGCGAAAATATATATGGGAAGGTTGGCATTATTGTAAGAAAGGGTTTTTTCATAGGTGAAGTGAGAGAAGCCATGACCAAAAAGAAAGCGTGCGTTGTGGGTATAGGCGTGATGGGGAATGGATTAGCGCAAGTATGTGCTCAGGCGGGCTACGATACCTCTGTGGTCAGCCGGAGTGAAGAATCGTTAGAGCGCGGCATTGCAAAGATAAAAGGCAATCTGTCGTTCCTCGTGAAGAAAGGGCATATGCAGCAAGAGGAGGCGGATAAAATCGTCGATGCGCTCCGTGCACGGGCGACAACGAGCCTTGAAGAGGGTGCGAAAGGGGCTGATTTTGTAATAGAAGCGGTATATGAGGATTTAGTCCTGAAAAAGGAGCTATTCAGAGAGTTGGACAGGATTTGTCCCGAGCATACGATTCTCGCAAGTAACACCTCTACCTTTCCTATCGTTGCTTTAGCTACCGTAACAAAAAGACCGGATAAGGTAATTGGAACCCATTTCATGAACCCCCCACCGTTCATACAGGGTGTAGAGATAATAAAATCATTATTTACCTCTGAAGACACGGTAAATCGAACGAAGGAGTTCGTAAAGTCGTTGGGCAAGGAGCCGATTATGGTCAAGGATTCACCGGGGTTCGTCGTGAGTCGCATGATCTGCCTTGTTATGAACGAAGCGGTGAGGATGCATGAAGAGAGTGTCGCATCGGTTGAGGACATCGATAAGATCGCGCGATTATGTTTTAACTGGCCCATCGGTCCTTTTCAGCTTCTGGACTTGATCGGGATCGACATTGTGGCAGCGGTGCTCAATGCGATGTACGATGAGACCGGGTGGGAGCGATTCAAGCCATCGCTTCTTATGGTGCAGATGGTACGAGCGGGCTGGACCGGCCGAAAAGCAGGGAAAGGGTTCTATGACTATCCGTAAGCAAGACGTGCGTGTTGAGCTTTTAGCTGGTGCTCAAGCTAACAATCAATGACCGAAGAAAAGGAATATATATCGTATAAGAAGCAGGAACGTGTAGCAACGATAACGCTTAACAGGCCGAAATCGTTGAATGCGTTGAACACCGCTTTGTTGACTGAGTTAAAAGATACATTAGAGGATGCAGAAGCAGATGCTGAAGTGCGTGTAATTGTCATAACCGGCGCGGGAGAGAAAGCGTTCTGCGCCGGTGCTGATGTAGCAGAGATACGTGATAAGAATCCTGAAGAAGCGCGTGCGTGGTCACAGTGGGTTCAGGGGGTACTCACCTTCATCGAACGAATGAAGAAGCCAGTAATAGCAAAGATACACGGGTTCTGTTTAGGTGGTGGGTTAGAACTTGCATTGGCATGTGATTTCAGGATTGCGTCAGAGAAGGCGATATTCGGCATGCCGGAAGTAAATTTGGCGATTATTCCGGGTGGCGGTGGTACTCAACGATTACCGAGATTGATCGGGAAGACGAAAGCGCTGGAACTGCTGATGACCAGTGAGCAGATAGATGCTGCAGAAGCGGTTCGGTTAACGCTTGTGAATACTGTTGTTCCTGCGGCTGAACTTGACAATGAGATTGATGAGCGTATCAAAAAGCTGCTCTCAAAAAGTCCTGTTACGCTTGCTATACTCAAGGATGCAGTGAATAAAGGTATTGAAATGGACCTGGAGCGTGCCTTACAATATGAAGCGGAATGCTTCGAATCCGTGCTGAAGACTGAGGATGCACGAGAAGGGCTTAAAGCGTTTCTGGAGAAACGGAAGCCGGATTTTATTTAGAGGGAAGTGAGACACTAAAGTGGGTTTTTAAAAAGGCGTTCATTCAGGAACTGATTGCGTATGTATATCTATTCCCATGTTTACCACAGCCCGGGTACAAGCCGATACCGTACTTTTTGAGTGTAGTCAGCATAGCCCGGTAATTCTTTCTGTAAGGTGGTATCTTCCAAATAGGTGCGGATGATGAGCAGCATGACGACACTGCCCGCAGGTATCAGCCCCCATAAGGAACCAAGAACTAACGAGGTGCTTACTGCCATTAGAATACCGCCTACATAGCCCGGATGCCGGACAAGCCGGTACGGGCCATCCTGCACCACCTGCTGGTCTCGATCCGTCTGAATGCGGACAGTGCTCGAAAACCACCGGTTCACCCACATCGCCCAGGAATACAGATAAATCGAGCAGATGAAGGCTACGTAACTTATTACGTATACGAGCAAGGGCAATCGGGGGGACCAGAGAAACCGCCCGGTATCTAAACACGCAACGATGACGATCGCAAAGAAGAGTGGTGCATACAATGCCCAGAATACTTTGTCCCACCACTTCGTGCCCGGCCCGGGTTTGAACCGTTCTTTGACAAGGTCGGTTTTATCAGCAAACACGATGAGTTGAATCACAACGAGAAGCACCGTGACGATGCTGAAGACCCAGCCCTGCCAGTACGTGAGCCGGCCGGCCAAGAGGAAAATGAAGGCGATAATGAGCACGAGGGCGAAAAAGCCCTTAAGCACTATTTTGAGATATTCGAGGCTTTCTTTATTCGTGCTTTCGTTAGTTGGCATCTTGCCACTTTTACTGATACATACTACTCAACGATTAAATTCACTTAAATTCACCTAACGATTTGCGTATTTGCGAAGTGCCGAAGGCATTTGGGTGAGCGAAGCATCGAAAACGCTCTGTTAGGCGAGGTTTTCATATCATAATAACTCTTTTAACTCTTCTTTTCGTTTCCGAATGAATGGTAGTAAATGTGATGACTGCCCTTAACCCTATCCAATACGAACCCTTTCCGTTCGAGTCGAGTACCTTGTTTTTTTGTGAAGTAAATTAACATGATTGATTGGAACGAAAAAAGAGGAACACGTTTGGAGAACCTTTATATATTTATTTGACGCTACTTGCTATATAGCGTGGCATGATAGGTGATTTTTAATGCCTTTGCTCATTAAAAGAAGATCGAAAAAGAGTGGTCTTCCTCCAGGGACACTCATCCATATAGGAGAGAAGAAGGCTGAAAAGGTACGGATTAGCATCATTGACTATGATGAAACGCACTTTCAAGAGAAGGAGGCAAAAACAGTTGAAGAATGTTTTCCTTTTAAGGACAAACCCACGGTCACATGGATAAACATCGATGGGCTTCATGATGTCGAAATCATAGAGAAAATCGGGAAACATTTTGGCCTGCACCCGCTGCTCTTGGAAGATATTCTGAATACCGAACAGCGTCCAAAGATGGAAGATTTCGAAAGCTACATCTTCATCGTCTTAAAAATGCTTTATTATGAGGAAGAAGCGCATGAAATAGAAGCAGAACAGGTCAGTTTAATTCTCGGCTCAAATTTCGTTCTCTCCTTTCAGGAGCGGGAAGGAGATGTCTTTAAATTTATACGAGAACGAATCAGAAATGGAAAAGGGCGGATACGAAAGGCGGGGGCTGATTATCTCGCGTATGCGTTAGTAGATGCAATCGTTGATCATTATTTTATAATCCTCGAGAAACTTGGCGAGAAGATAGAAAGTATAGAAGAGGAATTGGTCACCAATCCACTGCCCGAGACGTTACAAACCATTCACCACTTAAAAAAGGAGCTGATATTCCTAAGAAAGTCAGTGTGGCCAGTGCGAGAAGTTATAAATGTTCTGGAACGGGGCGGATCGGCACTTATTCACGAATCTACCGGCATATATCTCAGAGATGTGTATGACCACACCATTCAGGTCATTGACTCAATCGAGACATTCCGGGATATGGTTGCGGGGATGCTCGATATCTATCTCTCGAGTGTCAGCAACAAGATGAATGAGGTGATGAAGGTATTAACCATAATCGCCACGATATTCATCCCCTTAACGTTTATCGCCGGTATCTACGGCATGAATTTCGAATATATGCCGGAACTTGGATGGCGGTGGGGGTACCCGGTCGTCTGGCTTTTTATAGGTGCTGTAGTTATCACAATGGTCTTTTACTTCAGGAGGAAGAAGTGGATATGAATGCGTCGGTTCTAGACTTCTTCGAATCATTTCTACTCGTGGCTCTTCATTTTTTTCAGGGTCACCAAAAATCACCTCAAAAGATCACTCTCAAAAGACTAAAGAGTATTCGCGGATTCCTCTTTATGAACTCTTTTAAAAGCGCGCGTTCACTACACTCCTTCAGTCGTATTTCTCCTGCTAAGGGACGGAAAAACGTTATGAGTTTCTCGTCGCTCAAGCTTAACACGGTGTTCTTAGCCTTCAAGCCCACTTCTAACACTTTACCAAACTCGTGCTTCCAGCGCTTCTCGTATTCCATCAATCGCCGCTTCGAAACGTTCTTCTCGCGCACCGCTTTGGCAATAACCTCCCCGGCGATTGCTCCACCCTCCATCGCCTGTAAAATGCCGCCACCCGTGATCGGTTGGACGTGTCGTGCCGCATCACCTACTAAAACCAGCCCATTTGCTACCGTCTCGTACACAGGACCACTCAATGGTACCGCACCATACATCGCTGCCAGTATCTTTCCATCCGGGAATTTCTCGTTTACGAACGCACGCAGATAATCGAGTGCACGATGGTTAGCACCAGAAACATCGCCACCTATCCCCAGTCCTACATTTGCGCACTGATCTCCCTTTGGGAATACCCATGCATACCCCTTTGGGGCGATATCCCGGCCAAAAAACATTTCGAAAAAGTTTTTGTCCACCTCAAGGTTACTCATAAGGAACTGTGCACATATATCAACGTCAGCTAAGCGCAGTCGGGTGTCAATACCGGCCCATCTGCCAACTCGGGACTCCACACCATCCGCACCAACAACGACATCCGCAGAAATGCGTATAGCTTCACCCGCAGCGTTTGCATACACGCCCTTTGCATACCCCCCCTCTTTGAGGAGGTCATACGCCTGCGTTTTAACCCGCACTTCAGCACCTGCGTGTGCCGCTTGCTGTGCCAGAAACTTATCAAATAGCCTTCGTTCGAGCACATAGCCCACTACTTCCGATCCTTCAACCGATAATGCCACCCGCGTGCCGTCAGGACCGTTGGTGATAATTCCCTTCGGCTCGGTGCATATCCACCTTGAATCTATATCAACGAACCGCTCTATTTCTTTGCTCACACCCTCACCGCACTTCACGGGCAGACCGATCTCAGGATTCCGTTCGATTAAAAGAACCTCTAATCCATCTTCCGCAGCGGTTTTTGCGGTTACACTACCCGCAGGTCCCGCGCCTACCACAACAACGTCATATCGCTCATCTTTCATCGGGGGCTGGCTACTCCTCTCACTCAAAGCCACAATTTTTGCATTTCTAATCACTTAGCGTTTGATGGAAAAAATCTTTTTTAATACATTCAAGAGACTGCTATAATTAGTTAGTATAGTATGGATGTGCTTGAACACATTAAGACGAGGAGGAGTATTAAGGAGATACAAAAGGAAGATGAGGTGGAGAGCGATTAAACTAAAAGGTGAGATGATTATACTGCCCGCCACTGAACCATGTGCCCTGAGAGCGGTGACGAAATTCAAGATGATTTTGACAATGATACGATCGTGGCTTGGCGAGAAGAAGTGAGGTATCAGCCGCGAATCTCGCCTAATAGCTATTTGCAGTCGCTTTGTTCATCTAATACCTTTGATACTCCGCAAAAACTTGGAGAGGAGGTGAAGCCTAACGAAAGAATCAATCGCTATCTTAATAAAATTCTTTTTTAAAAAGAAAAATAGAGGGTTGCCGCTGACAGTTTTTTTACCCGGTAACTTCTAACAACTCGGTCCTTACGAATTTTTCGTATGCTTCTGGAGTCATTCCCTCGCCACACTTAGGGCACCAATAGACCTCCGAACTCTCCATATCATACCCACTGCTCTCTACCGTCTTGTACAAAAAACCGAAACTCCTCTTCCCACATTTATCACAAAGCTCTTCCCTTTTTGTAGCACGCATCTCATATCTACTAATTTTCTTTCGATACTCAATAGTTGTGCCCGCTATTATCTCCCAATCAGACGGGAAACGCCCATATCCTGCCTTCATCTCTCCTTTCACCCCAATTAAGTAGTGGTTCAACGATATATAAAAAGATAGAGCAGTTATGTATTAAGAAAGAGGTGAAAAATATGCCACCACATTGCGATACCATGGATGGCCCTGTCGTCATGGCTGCGAAAAGGGCCCTGGAAACAGGGAACGTTAATCTTATACTCCCCGGGATGCCGAAAAAAGCTGAGGATGAATTGAAGAAAGCTTTTGAAAGAACTCTTCGCGTAAGAGAATCAGGTGCGGAGGCGATGGAACTCGCGGACTATTGGTTCTTTGAAACCGCTGTTCGGTTACACCGGGAAGGAGAAGGAGCGCCTTATACCGGACTGAAACCTGCGGGACTTGATTGGGGTCCTGTAGTGCCAAGAGCAGAAAAAGCCATCGAACAGGGGAGCGCCAAAGAGGTAATTGAGTTCTTGCAACATATCGTTGAAGAAGAGCTGCGAGAGAGGTTCAGACATGCAGTGGCTAAGAAGAAGTACGATGTAAATGATGTGGATGCCGCAAGGGAGTTCGTGCAGGCGATGCTTGGATTTATACTCTATTCGCATCACCTGTATGAATACGTAAAAGGCGGCGGAGAACACGGCGAGGAAACAATGGGCGGACACGAACAGTAATTTATCGTCAGGCTCTAGGACGGCTTAGATGACAGAACAAGCCGCAGAAGAGGTTAAGGAGAGAGTCAGTCGGGAAACCGGCTGTCAGCACGGTGTAATTCACGTAGATCCGGGTAATACTTTATAGACTTGTGCCCTAACTAATCACTCTATGAAGGTGTAAGATGAAGAGAGTAAAAAGAAAAATTATCAAGATTGATGAGGATTTATGTGATGGCTGTGGAATTTGCATCCCAACGTGCCCCGAACAAGCAATCCAGATTGTTGATACGCCTGAAGGGAAAAAAGCAAGGTTGGTGAAAGAGTTTTACTGTGATGGTCTTGGTGCGTGTCTCGGTTCCTGTCCAACCGGAGCATTAACGATTGAAGAACGAGAAGCGGAACCTTACGATGAAGAGGCAACAATCGCTCGAATTAAAGGGACAGCACCTGAGATGTTGGAAGAACATCTAAAACATCTTAAGGAGCATGCACAGGAATTACCTGAACATCACGGACATAAACTGCCGAAAGGTGTAACAACCTGTCCTTCCGCCCAGATGCTTCGGTGGGCAGAGAAGGAGGAGAAAGTAGCTAAAGAACCCGTGAAACTCCGCTCAGAATTACGGCATTGGCCTATACAACTGCATTTAGTTCACCCATCTGCTCCTTATTACCAGAATGCAGACTTAGTTATAGTTGCTGATTGCGTTCCTTTTGCCTACGCCAATTTTCACGAGGATTTTCTGAAGGGTAGGGTGATCGCTATTGGCTGTCCAAAACTTGACGACATCGAGGCTTATGGGGAAAAAGTTAGGCAGCTAATTGAAATAGCAAAGCCCCGCAGTATAACAATCGTACACATGGAAGTCCCCTGCTGTTTTGGTTTTGGAAACATTGTCCGGCAAGCACTGAGAGAAGCTCGGACGAGGAAGAAAATTCCGCTTGAGGATATAATAATAAGTATAACGGGTGAAAAATTGTGAGCAAAATTTAAAGTAGTTCACCTAACGTTTGAAGATATTATGGGGGTTAAAAATGGAAGAGAATAGGATTTCTTACCACGAATCTGTTCGGAGGGTGTACGAGCGAATCAAAAAGGATAACATGGACAATATTTGGGATCGCTATGTGGCACAGGGTTTTGGGGGCGATCCTGATAGGAGATGTCCCTTCTGTCAGGCAGGAGTTCGGTGTGACTTATGTTCAAACGGGCCTTGCCGTGCAGATGCATCACTAAACAAGAAGGGTGTTTGCGGCATTACGGCGGATGGCATGGCTATGCGGATGATGCTGCTGAGAAACGTGATGGGGGCATCCACGTACCACTATCACACCGATCAGACCATCAAGACTCTTCGGGCAACCGCACAGGGTCAAACACCATTCAAAATTAGCGAGTCTGAAAAATTGAAGGATTTTGCAGGGCGGCTTGGGGTAAATACCGCAGGATCAGAGAATGAACTTGCTATTCGGCTCTGTGATTTTGTGGAAGCCGATTTTAACCGGAAGTACTATGAACCGAGTCATATTGTAGAGATCTTAGCGCCACAGGAGCGTAAAGAAGCGTGGAAAAAACTGGATATTTTCCCCGGCGGGATTTACGGCGAGATGATGCTGGCCACAAGTTCGTGCCTGACTAACGTCGATGGTTACTACGTGAGCTTGGCGCTCAAGGCCATGCGTCTCGCGGTGGCAATGGCGTATCAAAGCCAGATTGTTAATGAGTATTGTCAGGATATCCTCTATGGGATACCAAATCCACATAAGATGCGGGTAGACCTCGGCGTGCTGGAGCCCGACTATGTGAATGTGCTGCCCAATGGCCATGAACCGTTCCTTGGGTTTGCTATGGTTCAACTTGCTCGAAAACCGGAATGGCAGGAAAAGGCACAAGCCGTTGGTGCCAGAGGATTGCGTGTCATTGCGAACATTGAGACGGGTCAAGAGATGATTCAGCGCTGGGAGATGGATGACGCATTTTACGGGTTCACCGGGAACTGGCTTATGCAAGAGGCGGTTTTTGCCAGTGGCTGCGTGGATCTTTTCGCCGCTGATATGAATTGTTCGATGCCTATTGACCCTTTATACGCTCGAAAATATAAGTTCAGACTCGTGCCGTTAAGTGAGTTAGTTGCCTTTGAAGGCATTACCGATCGGATCAACTATGAGCCTGAAAAGGCTGAAGACCAGGCAGCTCGACTCTTGCGGATGGCGATCGATAACTTTAAAGAACGTAGAGCATATGTCGAGGCGGTTACCCAACTACCCATGAGAGAAGCTTTGGTTGGCTTTTCTACCGAAAGTATTCTAAAAGCTCTTGGCGGCACTCTCGACCCGCTCTTAGAAGCGCTCAAAGAGGGATCGTTGCGAGGGTGCGCAGGCCTTGTCTCATGCACGGCGCTGAGGGATTCAGGTCAGGATGTACACAGTGTCCGGATAGCAAAGGAGCTTATTAAACGTGATATCCTGGTGCTCTCAATGGGCTGTGGCAACGGAGCCATGCAAGTCGCGGGTCTCTGTACTCTCCAGGCGAAAGAATTTGCCGGCGCAGGTCTTAAAGGACTTTGTGAGAACCTGAATATCCCCCCAGTTCTCAGCTACGGAACCTGCACGGACACAGGACGTTTGGCTGACCTTTTGGCTGCAATCTCAAATGCGTTGGGAGGCGTGCCTCTACCAGATCTCCCGGTTGTTGCGGCAGCACCTGAATATATGGAACAGAAGGCGACCATTGACGCCGTCTTCGCGGTGGCTCTGGGACTCTATACGTATGTCAATCCTGTACCGACGGTTACGGGGGCACCACAGTTGGTCAAACTCTTCACTCAGGACTGCAAACAGCTAACCGGTGGTCTGCTGAATGTTGAAAGAGATCCAATCAAAGCAGCAGATGCCATGTTAGCACACATAGAAGCGAATCGAAAGAAAATAGGGATTTAAGCCGGGATGAATCGTGGAAGGAGGAGTGGAACGACCGGTCCACACGTACGATGATAAATCTTAATCCAGTTGTTTATTTACCTTATATATCTAATTAATCGGTGTGGATCCAATGGCTCTGGTGCACATTAAAGGAACGAAGAAAGGGAAGGTTATTCTCTATGCGTTAAGCACCTGCGTCTGGTGCAAGAAAACGAAGAAGCTGCTCACGGAATTAGGCGTGGATTTCTACTACGTATATGTCGACTTACTGGAAGGAGAGGAGAAAGCAAAAGTTTTGGATGAGATAGCGCGTCATAGTTCTGTTCGCTCCTTTCCCACACTCGTGATTGAGGATAAAACGTGCGTCGTCGGCCATCAGGAGAGGAAGATCCGGGAGGTTTTAGGATGATGAATGATGCTAACGTAACGAATGATGAGGTTCAGAAGCTTTATACACGCTTGGATAATGAGGCTGAGGCGTCAGGATACCATCTGAATCCCGATGGTGAACACACCAGGGATTTGGTCAGAGGACTGCTTATAAACGAGAAGCGATACGGATACTGGGCATGCCCCTGCAGGTTGGCTTCGGGCGATAAAGAGGTGGATCTTGATATCATCTGTCCCTGTGATTATAGAGATCAGGATGTAGAGGAATACGGCGCCTGCTATTGTGGACTTTATGTCTCAGAGGATGTTCTCGAGGGCAAACAGAGTGTAGAACCTATACCTGAACGGCGGCCACCACCTGAGGAGAGGAAGAGGGCAGAGCAAGTACCCCCCGCAGTATCCTCACTATCGCTCCCAGTCTGGAGATGCCGCGTATGCGGCTACCTCTGTGCACGAGAGGGGCCTCCTGGAGTGTGCCCCATCTGCAAGGCGAAAAAGGACCGGTTTGAACGGTTCATATAGCTTCATTGCGATCTTAGCCGGCAGCACTCTCATGACGGGGTTATAGTAGCAGCAGTATAAAGTGAAAAATGGCAGAAGGACGTAAAAAGGCTGAACTCAAGATTTCAGGAATGACGTGTGCGACCTGCGCTACGACTATTGAAAAATCCCTCCTGAGCAAAGGCGGTGTTGCTGATGCGCAGGTGAATCTTGGAACTGAGAGTGCCACCGTGGAGTATGATCCGACACAAGTACGACTTACTGACTTAGAGAAAGCGGTAACCGATGCAGGGTATGGCGTGATACATGAAAGAGTAACGCTGAGGGTCGGGGGAATGACCTGCGCCATCTGTGTGAAAACAATTGAAGACACGCTCACAAGACTGGATGGAATCACGGGCGTTACGGTTAATCTCGGTTCTGAGAAGGCGTACGTTACCTACAATCCACGAATAACAACGATAGCCGAGATGAAGCAAGCAATTGAAGACGTGGGCTATCAGTATCTCGGGGTGGTGGGAGAAGAAGCAGAAGATGCAGAGAGAGTCGCGCGCGAGAGGGATTTACGAGAAAAGCGCAATCGGTTCATCGTTGGATTTGCCATCGGTATCCCGCTCATGATTCTCATCTATCTTCCGGTCCGCTTTCCATTTCCAATGGCGTATTTTATGCTGGTTGTTTCGGCTCCGGCTTTTATCTATGTAAGCCACCCGATATTCGGCGCAGCCTATCGTTCTCTTAAACATAAGAATCTCAACATGGACGTCATGTACTCGATGGGGATCGGTGTTGCGTTTGTCTCAAGCCTTTTGGGTACGTTTGGGGTTATACTTACCGGGGAATTCCTGTTTTATGAGACCGCACTTCTCCTTGCCTCGTTTCTTACGATAGGACGGTATTTGGAAGCACGAGCAAAAGGGAAAACTTCTGAAGCGATTAAACGATTGATAGGGTTACAACCAAAAACCGCCACGGTTATTCGTGATACCCGCGAACTGGAAATACCCCTGGAGGATGTTCAAATCAATGACCGAATAGTCGTTAAACCGGGAGAGAAAATCCCGGTCGATGGTGAGGTTATTGAGGGTGAGAGCTATGTAGATGAATCAATGATTACGGGAGAGCCTATTCCCGGTTTGAAGCAGAAAGGTGATGGTGTTGTTGGTGGAACGCTCAACAAAAACAGCGTACTCACCTTCATCGCGACAAAAATAGGGCGGGAGACGGTACTCGCTCAAATCATCAAGCTTGTGGAAGATGCACAGGGCTCAAAACCCCCGGTTCAACGAATTGCGGATAAAGCCGTGAGCTATTTCATTCCGGCAGTCTTAACCATCGCACTTCTTTCCTTTGCCGTATGGTATTTTGTTATCGGCAATACGCTCCTTTTCTCCCTTACCGCCTTGATTGCGGTGCTCGTTATCGCATGCCCCTGCGCCCTCGGGCTCGCAACACCGACTGCAGTAACAGTAGGCGTTGGTCGTGGGGCAGAACTTGGCGTTCTCGTCAAGAGCGGGGAAGCCCTGGAAATATCAGAGAGACTGACAACGATAATCTTTGATAAAACGGGGACGCTGACCAAGGGAAAGCCAGAGGTCACCGATATAATCGGTACAGGAATCGACGCTCGAACGTTGCTCACGTTGGCGGCAAGTGTTGAGAAGAATTCACAGCACCCACTCGCAGAGGCGATTGTGAGACGAGCAGAGGAACGGGGTATTGAGCTGGAGGAGAGCGAAGGGTTTGACACCTTTGGCGGAAAAGGTGTAACAGCACACGTTGCGGGGAAAGAGCTGCTTATAGGGAATAGAATACTTTTTGAAGAAAGAGCTATCTCATACCCGGAAGAGGTTGAGGAACAGATCGTTCGCCTTGAAAAGGAAGGAAAGACGGTCATACTCATCGCTCGTGATAACGAAATGAGTGGTATTATAGCCATTGCGGACACCCTGAAGGAAAGCACAAAAGAAGCAATCAAAGCGTTCAAGGACATGGGGCTGAATGTCGTCATGATTACGGGTGATAATGCACGGACTGCGCACGCGATTGCGGGGCACATCGGCATAGAACGGGTATTAGCTGAAGTCTTACCTCAGGATAAAGCTGAAGAAGTGAAGAAACTGCAAGAAACCGGAGAGGTGGTAGCCTTCGTGGGTGATGGTATCAACGATGCACCTGCACTTGCACAGGCTGATGTAGGTATCGCAATCGGTAGTGGGACGGACGTGGCAATAGAGAGTGGTGAAATAGTTTTGATAAAGGACGATCTTATGGACGCTGTTTCCGCAGTGCAGTTGAGTAAGAAAGTGATGTCGAGGATAAAGCAGAACTTATTCTGGGCTTTTGCATATAATACCGCACTCATTCCTATGGCAGCAGGAATACTCTATCCCTTTTTTGGTATCACGTTTAAGCCTGAGCTTGCGGGGCTTGCCATGGCTTTGAGTTCCGTAACGGTCGTAACGCTTTCCTTGATGTTGAAGAACTATATACCGCCCGCAAAGAGGGGTGAAAAAAAATAGATAAAAGCAAAAGCACTTTTATCTCGAGGAGGATATAGTGATAGAGGGATGCACCGAGAGAATGAAAAAGGGAGTAAAAAGGAGAACAAACCGGGAACGAGGGTACCACCCTTAAGCATAGAAATAACAACTCTACTGCTCCTTTTTTTAGGCTCCGCCTCCATTGTTTTGCTTCTGCATGCGCCACAGAAACTGAGCGCCCAGGGGAGTTTAGCCCTAGTTGCTCTTGCTGCTTTTCCCTTCGCATACGGGATATGGATGCGAAAGAAATGGGCTTTTTACGCTTCTCTAATCTTACTTGAAGCGCTCATCCTTATCTCGCCCCTCATCGCTGCCTTTAGCCCGTACTTTGGTATCGAATATAATTGGATATCTTTACTCTCATTTGTCGTAGTGGGCTTAACCGTTCTTCCTCTTCTTATATCAAACGAGCACCACTTCGGAATTCTTAAAGAAGCAAAACTGCAAACGGTCATCAAAAACCTTCCGATCTTCAACACGCTCTTCATTATTTTTGGTGTTGCCCTTATCATAAGAACGGTTTTGCCGTATGATACCGTTTTTAAAGACACCGTTAGATTTGCCTCCGATGACGCGGTATTCCACATGCGATTGGTTGAGAACGCATTATTCGGGGACCATTTTCCTCGTCGACTCTTTTTTGATGCGTATACCTACTTTCCTCATGGAATATACCTCCATTTTGCTCCTTTATTTGACCAGCTCATCATCTTTGCCACCTGGATAATCGGGCTTGGCTCGCCAACGAGAGCACTAATGGAAGCAGTGGGCGCGTATTATCCCGCAATCCTCGGTGCACTGGTCGTTTTCCCGGTTTATATCATTGGAAGGGAGCTCTCTAACAAATATGCAGGCATGATAGCCGCGTTGGTGGTTGCAACGCTTCCGGGGCAGTTCCTCTCTCGTTCTATACTCGGATTTACCGACCATCATATCGGTGAAGTGCTGTTCAGCACCATAGCAGTGATGTTTCTCATAGTGGCGCTAAAGAGAGCAAAAGAGGAGCTCCCGGAAGGGGCTTTTCTGGACTGGTTTGCAAAATCCCCTATGGGATGGGTACGAGGCAAGAACTTTCCTTTCCTCTGCTATGCCGCTGTAATATTGGTGCTTTTTCAGGTAGTGCCCTGGGAATGGTGGGTCTTCCTTTCTCTCATCCTCTTCCTTCTCGCACTTATTATCTTCCATTTCTGGAAAAAGCCTGATTCTTACGCATTTTATACCATCTTGGCAGGCATGGCACTCGGATTCTATCTTCTTACATGGGTGGGCGGAGTTCTTTTTATCGCCATCTTTATCCTCTACGGCGTTCTGCAATACACTCTAAACGGAGTTCGGGGTGGGCCCAATGAGTATATCTGTATTACCCTTACTCCGCTCTTTTTTATTCCTCTGCTAATGCTTCTTCCCTTCTTCGGCCCCTCGTATCCTTATTATAACATACAGCAGGTAGGATCACTAAACGTGGGCATCATCATTTTTTCCATTCCTCTTCTCTATCGGTATCTGATCAATAAATTTGGTTATAGGCGTGGCTTAGTTAGGGAAAGGATAGCAAAAGCCGCGTTGACGAAGCCGGAGAGGATTGGAAGAGGTGAATATACCTGTCCGATCTGTGGTAAAAGATCAAGGGGCGCTGGCATCGTCGAACACATAAAGACAAAGCACCGAGCTGATATTGAGAGAAAAAGCGAGCTCGTAAAATTAAAACTTTTTTTTGATGAAAATCCTGAGCTAAGCGGGGGGTTAAAGAAACTCGGAATCAGCCCCATGCATGGTTCCCCGTTAGAAATAACCTCTAAATACGATCTTCTCTTGCCTGTTCTTACCATAGCGGTTCTAGTCGGGTTGGCTATTCTCTTTTTCCCATCAATAATTGGTGGTTTTGTTGGTACGATAACACCGGGCGGGACGGCATTGACCATAGCGGAGGTTCATCCAATGGAAACCGGAAGGGCGTGGGAATGGTTCACAATTTCCTTCTACATCGCGCTTTTCGCGATGGGAATACTTGCACTGAATCTCGTGCTGAGAAATAGGCCTGAAGAGCTTCTCATATTGGTCTGGAGCATCATCATCTTTGTTACCGTAGGCGGGTTGGGGGTTTTCGGAATAGAGGGCATAGGACAGAACAGGTTCGCTTATTATTATGCGATAAATGCCGCAATACTCTCGGGCCTGTTTTTTATGAAGGCCTTTGAGTTTTTAACCGGTGGTGAGGAGAACGTGATAAAAAGAGAATCAACGGCTGACGCTCGTTCTGGGAAGAAAGGGGGGAAAGCGAAGGGAAGTGAGGCAAACCTTGATCTACGTCTTATCATCTTTGCTTTCGCTATACTGGTTATCTTCGTGATAGGCATAACCCAGGTGGGTATCGAATCCATCATCCCCGTGGCAGTTATCGTGGCGATTTTCTTCGTCTGGATGCATGCCGCAAACAAAAAGAGAGCGGATAGAGAGAAGCCGCTTAGAAAAACGCTTGCTGTTTTGCTCATTATTATTATCCTATTTTATCCGTTCCCGTTGAATGCAGTGGCCAGGCCCTTTCCCTCCACCACTAACCTGCCACTAAGCGCAGCATACGCCATAAATACTGCGGAGAGGGGCATCGGGATGATTGGTGAGGCAGACTGGTATGAATCGCTGAGATGGATGCGAACCAACACCCCGGAGCCCGGTATCGACTACTATGGCGTATATGAAGAACCCCCTTTGAACGAGACAACGGGTGTGAGAGAAGATTATAAGTATCCCCCGTCGGCTTATGGTGTGATGAGCTGGTGGGACTTTGGGCATATAATTACCTGGATAGCACATCGCATTCCGAATGCAAATCCGTTTCAGGCAGGTGTCGGCGGTCCTATAGGTAGTGGTAGTCCCGGAGCTTGTGTATTCTTCATCGTAGACGATGAAAGCGAGGCGAATGAGGTTGCCGATGCACTCGGCGTGAGATATGTGGTGAGCAACTTTGAGATGGCTGATATCTGGAACGCCTTATACAACAAATATGCTGCGATGACCGTATGGGCAGGTAATCCCCAATATTATAACACCCTTTCGTATTATTATCAGACGATGGTAGCACGGTTACATATGTTTGATGGTGCGAGTGTGGAGGTAGCTGGTGAGACTATACCTGCTTTGTCCCACTACCGCCTGGTGCACGAATCCCCTACTTTTATCCTTCCCTTGCTTATTATGGATGAAAATACCGGGTATATCTACTGGCGAAGTTTTTCTGGCGATTATGAAACGACAGCCGCTCAGGCACAGCTTCTTCATGGGTGGCTCTTCAGTATGTCTGCGGGAGTAGGGATGGAAGCGGATTTGGACGAAGGATTTATGCCCGAAATGCTGAAGAGTGCCTTTAATAGCACTATCCCGCTCTCTGAGGAGAGCACTGTCGTGAAAGTGAACGGGGGCAGATGGATAATAACAGACGAAGAGAATAGAAATGTGTTCATAATTGAGAAGAAGGAGGGAACGTTAAACGCTTACCTCTATGGATGGCCAACAGGGCAGCCGAACATAAAAGCTTGGACACCCGAATACCTCCAGCCCGTGAGTTTTGTTAAAGTCTTCGAATATGTAAAGGGGGCGAGAATAGAAGGGGCAGCTCCTAATGGGTCCTTAATCGAGGTATCAACAACCATAACCACCAACCAGGGGAGAACATTTACCTACTCTGCGCGAACCACAGCTAATGACTCATACAAATACGAGTTTATCGTACCGTATTCAACTGAAGGCCCGGTAGAAGGTGGCACGAATTTTGATGTCTCGGTATCGCCGTACACTCTAAGAGCGGGGCATTTCGAGAACGAAAGAGTGGTGTGGGATGTGGAGGAAGAAGTGCGAATCCATGAAGGGGATGTTATGGAGGGGAGAACGATAAAAGTAGATCTCCTTTAAAATATTCTCTTTTGCGCTCGTTTTGCTCACACCATTCAATTTCCGATACCTATTTATAGTATGAATAACATAATCAATGATAAAATGTTAAAAAGGATGAGCATCCTTAGGATGGTTAAAGAAGAGGGGGAAGAAAAAGGAATTATTGTATCCTTATTATCATGACTTTTGCGACTGATAGTGGAGATCTTTCTTTTTAGAGGTGATGATAAATGGAGGAGCGAATTCGTAAATGTCCAGAATGTAATTCTAAAAATATAGTAACCGATTCCAAGCGTGCAGAACTGTACTGTGCTGATTGTGGGGTGGTAATAGCGGAGAATATCGTTGATCTCGGCCCTGAATGGCGTTCCTATGATGGGGAACAAGCTGCTAAAAGGATAAGAACAGGGCCTCCTATGAGTTATAGAATACATGACAAAGGGCTGGGCACACCGACGCCCGGGTTGCCCGCTCGAACAAAACGATTACGAGGGATTAGTATAGACTCCGGTGATAAAACGCTTGCCCTCGCACTCGTTGAGATAGACCGAATGGCATGTGCACTGAAGCTTCCCAATAACATCAAGGAGGAGACCTCAGTATTATACCGGAAGGCAATGAGGCACAATTTAATTAAAGGACGAAGTATCGAGGAATTGGTTTCAGCGATGTTGTATATTACGTGCAGGCAGTATGAAGTTCCACGAACACTGAAAGAGATTGCTGAGGTCTCAAGGAGCCCGTTAAAAAAGATACGAAGGGCGTATATCTTTCTCTTAAGAAAATTGGGGATAAAGCTTGCACCGGCTAACCCTGCACGCTACATCCCGCGCTTCTGCTCTAAACTTGGGTTAAGTGAGGAGATAAGGGAAAAAGCAACAGAGATACTCAAGGATGATGAGGGAACCGGAGTGGCAAAGGGATGGGGACCGATTGGAACAGCAGCGGCTGCGATTTATATCGCCGCGGTTTTAAGTGGCGAAAAAATAACAGAGAAGGAGATAGCCAAAGTTGTCGGGACAACCGAGATCACCATTCGGGATCGATACAAGGAATTGGTGAAGCGATTAAATATAACGGGGCTTCGCCCCGTTGACCCCGAAAAACCTGTAAGGGTTTAATCTTCTTCCATCACACGCCTCTCGAGAAAGTAAATCATTGGGAATGGGAACTAACTAACGGGGCTCCGCCCCATCACGGGCTCCGCCCGTGCCCCTGCATCGTGGGCTCCGCCCACGTCCCCGAAGACCCTGTAAGGGTTTAATTCAAAGATTGATATGCTATTGGGGCAGCGGGAATAGATGTGTGAACGTAAACTACCAACTCCTTTTATTAGACCTGTTTTTAGCACGTCCACTTACTTCTTCTTAATCATGTCTCGTAATACTTCTATCATATCTTTTTGCAACGTTACGAGTATATCCCCTAATAGACCAAACATAAGAAATTGTACCCCTGAGATTATCATCAAAGAGGTAAACACCGTGAGGAGATCATGTGATATCCCTTTATACCATTCTATTACCACGTAAACGCCAGAAATGATACCCACAGCTATAAATAGAGAGCCAATGATACCGAAATAGAACATTGGATTATATATCCGTGCAAGTGTGTATAGTGTATACAATATCCTCACCCCATCTCTGACAAAATTGAGTTTTGAAACCCCTTTCCTTTTTTCATATCTTATAGGAACTTCTTTTATCCGTATACCCCGTTTTACCGACTCTACCACCATCTCGGTTTCTATTTCAAACCCCTCTTTCTTGAGACTCATCTCCCTCACGCAATCCTTTGTAAGAGCCCGGTATCCCGACAATATATCCTTCAATTTCACGCCATAGCCGAGTCCAAATACTTTGTTCAATACCCAGTTGCCAACTCGATGAGAGAGCGTAAATGCACCTCCAAAACCAAACCGGTTACCAATAACGTGGTCAGCTTCATTATTACGTATTGGCGCAAGTAATGTTCTTACCTCTGAAGGTGAGTATGTCCCGTCTCCATCAATAATGACAATTATATCCTCCTCTATACGCTCAAGAGCGTGCCTAACCGCTGTGCCTTTACCTTTTCCGTGCTGAACTTCAACCCTCGCTCCTTCCCTCTTTGCGATTTCTCTCGTCGAATCGGTACTGTTTCCGTCAATTACAAAGATATCCTCAAATCCGTTCTCCTTAAATTCTCTTATAATTCCGCCTATCGATTCTTCTTCGTTTAAGGTTGGTATTAAGATACAAACTTCTTTCATTTCTTCTCATTTCTTCTCCCTGAAATACCTAATCGTCCTTTCTAATCCTTCTCGTAGACTAACTTTTGGCGCCCAACCTAACCTCTCTTGTGCCTTTGTTATATCCGGCCTCCTCCTCAGAGGATCATCTTTGGGTAAGGGATGGAACTCCGTCTCAGATTCGGATTGTGTCAGTTCCTTTATCACGTTCGCAAGTTCTAAAATTGGTATCTCTTCATCATTTCCTATATTGACCACCAGTCCACTTTCTTCATCGAGGAAAGCAAGCTTGAGCAACCCTTCTATCTGATCGGTGACATAACAAAAGCTCCTGGTTTGTGTTCCATCGCCAAAGATCGTCAGGGGTTTATTGCTCAATGCCTGTTCAACGAAGCGTGGAATAACCCTCCCGTAAACTCCTTCAGCCCTCATTCTCGGTCCGTAGGTATTGAAAATTCGTGCAATCCGTACATCCAAACCATGCTCCATCTTGTATGCAATTACATACGATTCGCCGCATCGTTTTGCCTCATCATAACAACTTCTCTGACCTATTGGGTTCACATTGCCCCTATATTCTTCTGAAGTAGGTATCTCGGTGGCATCACCATACACCTCGGAAGTGGAAGTATAAAGAAATCGTGCATTATGCTTCTTCGCTATTCCCAGAGCGATCCAGATTCCCAAGGTGTTTGCTTTGAGGATTTGGATGGGATATTTCTCAAACTCAAAAGGAGATGCTCTGCTCGCAAGATGCAGGATGATGTCCAGCGGGTCATCGAAGAAGATTGGTTGTGTGATGTCATGCGGGATGAACGTGAAGTTAGCGTTATCCATCAGAGGATCGATATTGGTTTTTAATCCGCTAACAAGATTATCCAAACAAATCACCTTCGCTCCCTGCTCCACCAGCACCTCGCAGATCCACGAGCCTAAGAACCCTGCTCCTCCGGTAACTAAAACCTTCTTACCTTCAATGCGATGGCGTATAGCTCCAAGATTTCTTATTATTCCCTCAACCTCTTTCCTGTTCATCGTTAGCTCTTCAGCGAATGCCGGACATAAAATTCTTTACTGCATCTTTAAACCTCTCATCTGCTAATGAAAGTTCAATATTCGATTTCAGCCAGTCAAGCGTGTTCCCGATGTCATATCTTCTTCCCCGGTAAACGTATGCATATATCTTCTCTCTTACGAGACGTAACGCATCGGTAAGTTGGATCTCATTTCCTTTCCCGGGAGGCGTCATCTTAATTGCATCGAATATCGCCGGGGTCAAGATGTACCTGCCTAAGATGCCTAAATTTGATGGTGCTTCTTCCGGCGAGGGTTTCTCCACCAAATCCTCAACGAGGTGAATATCTCCCTCAACCTCCTTTCCTTTTATTATCCCATAGCGGTTCAGTTTCTCTTTCGGCACCTCTTCAACAGCAATAATAGCCGTCTTAAATTCTTCGTATTTCTTGATTAATTCCCCGGTACATCCCGGGATCGTTATGGTATCCCCTAAAAGGAGTGCAAACGCCTCCTCCCCCACAAAGCTTCTCGCATGATAAACCGCGTCACCCAGCCCTCGTGGCTCTCTCTGTCGCGTATAAAAGAGATTTACACCGCTCATCATTTCATCGAGCTCATCTAAAAACTCGTTTTCCATCTCACTTTTTCCAAAATGGTCTTCTATCGCCCTTTTCCCCTTCCCCGTTATAATAAGAATCTCGTGTATTCCCGCGGCGGTCGCTTCCTCCACAACGTATTGTATAACCGGCTTATCCACTACCGGGAGCATCTCCTTCGGCTGCGCTTTCGTTGCGGGTAAAAATCTTGTTCCCAGTCCTGCTGCCGGGATAACCGCTTTTCTTATCATTCCCTCACGCCATACCTCTCTTTCATCCGCTCGTTTATCTCGTCTACTGCTATCAGCAACTTGGGTTCTTGAGTATAGCGTAGAGCAAAAGATATGAACGCCTTCAAATCTTTCGGCAGACATTTTCCCCCGAACGCCTTGCCATGAATGGTCCCATACTTCCCAATGCGAGGATCGCGACCAACGATATCAGCAACAATTTGGGCATCAATGCCAAGGGCTTCGCAGATGAGAAAGATCTCGTTCCAATATGAGATCTTTGTGGCGAGCATGCAATTAGAAACGTATTTTATCATCTCCGCGGTTTTCAAATCGGTTCTGAAGATAGGCTTATTGAGTGGTTTGTAAAGCGCTTCCACAACATCACCGGATTTCTTGTCATATTCGCCAATCACGATTCTATCCTCGGTAAAGAAACCCTTTTTCATCTCCTCTCCTGTGCTCCAGGTCCCGGAAATTTCGGTTAAGAACTCAGGATTCATGCAAAATCCGATTTCTTCATCCCCCACGCCCGTCCCTGAATACTCCTCCACTATCGGAATTACCACGTTCTCCGTCGTCCCTGGAACGACCGTACTTTTTACCGCTATCACGTGATAGCCATCTTTGTCCGCTAATGCCGCTCCTATCTTTTGTGCTGCGTCTTGTATGTAGCGCAGGTCTATCGCTCCCTCTTCATCTGTTGGTGTTGGAACACAGATGAACGAGACGTCTGTGTTTTCAATTGCATACTGTATATCCAGTGAGAAATTTGGTAGTTCTTTTTTGTCTACCACATCATAGAAAATAACCGTGTTACCCAATTTGGCAAGGCCCTTCCCAATCGCCGTGCCAACCCAGCCCGAGCCGATTATGCTTATCCTTGACATTTTCTGCTACCTAACGGGGCTTCGCCCCGTTGACCCCGAAAACCCTGTAAGGGTTTAATTCATTTCCCACTTAAAAACCTTTCGTTGCGCATCTTTTCGAAACGGTGTGGTAAAACGTGCTTTCTGAGAAAGTAATTCACCGCGAAGATACGAGCCGTTTTTTTTTAATCCTCTCTTGCCAGGCTCTCTGGCGAGATATAGTCGTCACCAAAGCGCTCACGCGCTTTGAGCAAGCGCTCCCGCTGCTGGGTAAGTATCTCAAAGAGTACCGGTGGCGCATCAGCGACTTTATCCTGGTGGAATCTCTCCACCCGGTCGAGTTTGGCTAAGTTCTCAGGAACGCGAATGGTGAATTGCTTGACATAATCCTCCCTGGCGTACTCCTTATTCAACACCTGGCGGAAGAGCATACGCAGATCTTCATAGTTAGGAAGCCAGCCGGTGGGACCTCTTATCGCGCCGGCTTCATTATGCACACGGAGTTCCATCCACTTCACCCACACGTGCTTGTCCCGCACACCATTCAGGAACTTGCCTTCCTTATCCCGGAGGAAGTAGTTGACGCCGAAGACAAGAGGTGGTTTCTTGAGATTCTGTCCGAACTCCAGGTTATTCTGGATATACTTGCCCAAAGGAATGGAGACAAAGTCCTGGATGCTCATCAGATTTATCTCGGGGACACCCTCTTCACCAAGGATGGCATAGGTTGTTTCCGTCTCTAATGACGCACCATAGGCGATGATACCATGCACCCAATCAAAACTCTGCTGGACTGGCACGTAACCCTTGGCGTCGCGGCCGCCATACATTATGCCAGCCAGCGCTACTCCTCGAGGATTATCAAGCTCGGGATCAACATTCCCCAGTGCCCGTAGCGCCACCGTGTAGCGGGCATTCTTGTGGGCTGGCGGGATTTTATTACCCTGCGCATCGGTCTTACCTTCGTACCACAACCCGGAGGAATTCACCCCCTCTTTGGGAAGTTCACAACCCATACCAAGCCAGTAGGGTTTGCCGTCCTTCACCAGCACGTTGGAAAAGATAACCTCACCCGGTGAGGTAAGTACTTTGTAGATAACCGGATCGCCAGTGGAGTTAACATCCTGGATAATGCCAAAGATGCCGGCTTCGGCATTCACTGCCCGGGCTTGACCATCAATATTGCGGAAGTAGGCGATGTCATCACCCAGGATGGTTTCGCCCGGGAGCATAGCGGTAGAGGTCTTGCCACAGGCGCTGGGAAAGGCACCTGCGAAGTAGGTCTTCCGGCAAGCTGGTCCGTGTACTCCCACTAACATCATATGCTCCGCGAGCCACCCCTCCCGGTCAGCCTTGCGGATGGTAAGGCGAAGTGCATGCTTCTTCAAGCCGACGGTGTTACCCGCATACTGGGTGTTGACGCTATAGATGGTATCCTGGGTGTAGTCAATATAGATGCGTTTCTTCCCCGGCTCCATGCTCACCATATTCTCAGCCATCTTCCCCGCCGAATGCAAGATACAGAAGAGCTCGTCCTGCACTCCTTCTTGCCGGAACTGTTCATAAGCCAGACGATAGAGGAGGTCTTCGCTGTGGGCAACATACCAGGAGTCCGTGCACTGCAGGCAGGGGATGCTGAATATGGAGTTAGCAGGCCCTAATGAAAGGAAGCGGACAATCATCGTGCGGTTGCGCATAGCATCTTTGAGCAGCCCCTTCACCTCTGCCAAGCCTTCCTCCCGCTCAATCTGGTTGAGGGCTTTGCTGAGGGAATCGGTCTCGGGCACAAGATACCTGGTAACCTCCCGGTCCCGGCCCTGGTCCTGTATACCATCAAAGTGGTAGGTGTGGCCTGGGAGTGCCAATGGCTTTTCTTCGCCGGTGGAGACCGCCTGCTGGCGTACATAGGCGATGTCCTCAGGGGAGTCACTACAGATGAAGATCGCCTCAGGCCTACAGAGCTCCACAGCATCAGCGAGAAATTGGTGAACTTTGGGTGTGGCTATCGCACGTAGCTTCTGGTAGTTAAGTTCGTCCAGGTTGGGTCGTAACGCTTCAAGGTACCTCGTTGACAGATCACTCCCTTTCCCCCCCAACTTTCCCAGCGTTCTTTTATCTTCCATCTTTTGCTTTCCCCCTCGCTTCCTCTTTGCCACTTTCTCTCCACAAACCAAAAGGATTAAAAAAGGATAACTATTTATAAAATTTTCGATACTTAATTTTACAAATGACGGAACTAAAGCTGAAGAAGAAGGACAAATGCATTATCCGGGCACTGCTTGAGGACGGGAGGCTCTCGTATTCAGAGCTCGGGAGACGGTGTGGGATAAGCCGGCAGGTAGCGTTTGAACGGGTAAAGAAGCTCTCAGAGGAGGGTGTAGTAAAGAGTTTTTCGGTCTGTTTAGATGCGGAGAAGCTTGGATTCTCGTTCCAGGCGTATGTGTTGATTATTGCGAGCCCGGATGAAAGATTGCGAAGAGAACTCACCGGGTTCTTGAGGAATAGTAAAAATGTACGAAGGATTCAACTCCTCTTCGGTCGGTTTGACTTCTTCCTGGAGGTTCTTTTCCAGGATAAGGATGAGATGACTGAATTCTTAAGGGCGATGCATTCGTTCGGCGCGGTCGAGCGGACCGAGACGTTCATAGTGTATCAAACGATGAAGGATAAACCAGAAGACTCGTTTTTAGGGTATTTAAGCGAAGAAGATGAGGATCATATTAGCAACCGGAAGGAAAGCAGAAGGAATGGTTAGGGATGCGGTAAGAACTGCAACTGTCTCGTTAGACTGCGAGGTGCTTACGCAGGACTTGGATATAGCAGCGTTCTCCACGCCAAAGACGTTGAGAAAAGCACTTGAACAATATAGGGGTTCTGAGAAACTGGACTGCACCCTCATTTTAGTTTCAGGATTTTGCAAAGCGGATTTCAGTGCTTTGGAAAGAGAGATAGCCATACCAATCAGGTTGGGACCACGACATGCATACGACATCGGTGAGGCATTACAATTTGCAGAAGAGACGGAATTCTCTCCAAATACACCGGCCGATCTGTTTTTGGCGGCGAAGCGAAAAGAGATGGTGAAACACCAGTTGTACGAGTTAGAAAGCGGAGTAAAGGAGTCTTTCTCCTTAAAAGGGGTGAAAATAGGTGGTGGAGCACGGATGAAGGTATGCGCAGAGCTCGTGGATGCAACGCTGATGAAAGAGGAGGAGATACAACGAACAATAGCGCACTTCCTCAAGAGTGGCGCGGATATCCTGGATATCGGTGTTCATATTGGTGCGAAGCCCGATGCGGTTAAAAAAGCGGTAAAAACCGCGTTAACTATCGCACCGGAGGTTCCTCTTTCCATCGATACGGTAGATGCTGAACTCATACGTGCAGGTATCGAAGCCGGTGTTGATATGGTGCTCAGCGTGAATAAAGAGAATATTTCAGAAGTGGGTGACGAGCTAAGGGGGAATGATGTGGCAGCAGTCGTCATTCCTGACCGTGATGGCACCCAGAAAACCAACGAGAGTTTGTTTGCAACCATAAAAATGGCGGAGGAGTACGGCATCAAGCGCATAATCGCAGACCCGATCTTGAATGCCATTGGGTATGGAATTGCGGAATCCCTCTATAACTATTATAGTTTCAGAGTGCGTGACAAGAGCACACCTCTTTTCTTTGGCGTTGGGAATGTCATAGAGCTCATGGATGCGGATTCGGTCGGTATAACTGCGACCTTAGCAGGTATCGCCTCTGAACTAAACGCAGACATTCTCTTTACACCGGAATGCAGCGATAAAGCGAGGGGAAGCGTGAGAGAGCTGCGGGTAGCAGCGGAGATGATGATGCTCTCGAAGGCACGTAAAAGTGCACCGAAGGATCTCGGAATCGATCTGTTGATGCTCAAAGAGAAGAGAAGGGAGCCGGTCATGAGAATTAGTGATACTAAGCGTATTGACGCGAGAAAGAATGAAACGTGGGAGCTCGACCCGGAGGGATGTTTTAGAATCGCGATCTGTGAGGTAGAAGGAGATGGCGGGAGCGATAAAAAGATATGTGCACACCATTTGCCAACCGGGAAACTAATAATAGGGAAGAGTGCACCGGAGATAATGGATACAATCCTGCGATTGAATCTGGTTTCACTGCTTGAACACGTCTCTTATCTGAGCAGAGAACTAACCAAAGCTGAGCTCGCACTGCGGTTGGATCGGAGTTACGAGCAGGATGAGGCGCTCTTTTAATTCCCCCTGTAGTATGAAGCTGAGAACTTTTTAAGACATAAGGATGTATATAGGAATAACAATAAAAAGCCCAACGCGATTCGATCTAGCTATATGGGGGTGAAAAAGGGATGGTAAAAGATGATGAAATGTCTAAATTACCTATTTTTATTATAACCGAAACCGAACCTACGCCGCTTCTACGTGATTTTGCCACATTTACACAATACTTAAGAACACATCACATTGTCTTAACCCGGGTCAATGAGTTCATATCCGGAAGAGACGTATATGAAGTAAACCAAGAGATAACTCGTCCTTTCCCCGATACTACTCCACGAACCGACCAGACTTTGTATCCACTTTTGCATCTCTTTTACCACCTCGTTTTAGCGGGGAAATTGTTCCAAAAAGTTACTGGAAAAGGCAGTAGATTAGTTTTGAAACCCACTGGGCGTCTTCGGACATACGAGGAACTGAAGCTTACAGAAAGATATTTCTTCCTGCTGGAGACTTTCTGGGTAGACGCGGACTGGGAAAAACTCCAGGTAGAATACCTTTTGCATTCATTTTTGTATACCGTTCCTAAGGTTTTGGAATATCTGGGTGAGCAGCAGCCAGGGGAAAGAATTCAACTAAAAGGTGCTTCTGATATGGCTCGGATGTTTTTGGATTGGAACTACTTTTTGCTCTATTTTTCCTACTTCGGCTTCTGGGAGGTAACCCGAGATACCGATTTAGCCGCCCGGGATTGGCCCAAACGTTTTTTCAGAGCAGAATCAATAACACCTTCTACTTTTGGGGTGACTTTGGCCAGGGTCTTACGTGAAACAAGGGATTTATTTTACTGGAATTTACCAAATCGTCGTAAACACGGCGAGTGGGAAGCTATACCGGGATCTCCGTTCCCAGGCGAAGACTCACCCACCCTTTTTGAGCTCGAACCGAAGCGCAAAAGGTCAAAAGCCGCCATCAAAGAAGATAAAGGAAAACCCGGCGACCCTTTCATCCTGCCCTTTGTTCCATTTTTTGCCGAGGGAGAATTGCAAAAAACGCTTCCCCGTGAAGGAGTAAAATTTGTGGACGGAACCTATATCTTTAAAGTGGCTTTGGCTAAAGACCGTTGGCGGCGAATTGAGATATCCGCAGACCATACCTTGTTTGACCTTCATCGTGCTATCCAGAAAGCCTATAATTTCGATGATGACCATCTTTATTCCTTTTTTATGGACGGCAAACCATGGTCGCATGAACGATTTACATCACCGTATGAAGATGAAGGTCCATGGGTAGATGATGTTCGTATCGGCGAGTTAGGGCTATTTGTAGGGCAGAACATCCTTTATCTCTTTGATTACGGTGATGAATGGCATTTTCGAGTCGATTTGGAAGAGATACGGACAGAAGGGCGTAAACCCAGTAAGCCTACAATCATTGAAAAGAAGGGAAAGGCTCCAGAACAATATGGATATTATGAGGAATGATATTTTGATTTCCCGTGCATAAGACTATTTTAAAAGAGGACGCGGCAGGAAAATGAAAGATATTGTATCCGGTTGGATTGAGCTTTCGGGATTGCCAAAGTTCACGACCTCGCTATTCCCCTTCATTTTGGGATCAGTTGTAGCATGGGTTGAGGGATATGCCTTTAACGGCCCTGTGCTCGCAATCTCATTGCTTGCGGTGTTTCTGCTCTCAGAGTTCTGCTTCGTGCTCAATGCGAGCAGTATATACGCCGATTTGAATAAAAAAGGGATTGATGTTGGTAGGGTAGAAGGAACGAGCACGCTCCATTCCACAGCAATCAGCGGGAGGTTTAATGCATTCGTTAAAGGGCATATAACGGTGAAGCAGGCGGATATCGGTGCTTATCTCTGTGTTGTGGCTGCAATACCCCTCGGCGTGCTCTTACAGGTCCATTTCAAGACCGGTTATCTCACCTTGCCACTCGGTCTCCTTGGCATCTTCATCGCGTACTCATATTCGCGTGGACCGCGGCTCTCGTACCATGGATTGGGTGAAATAGCGCTCACTACCGGAGTGGGGTGGCTGACGGTCTTCAGCGGTTATTATTTACAAACGCAGCAGGTGAGCTGGCTTCCGACGATTGTCGCTCTTCCCTGGGTGATCGATGTCTTCAAGCTGAAATTAACGCGGAATATCCCGGATTTCGAATGCGACCAGATGATAAACCGCAGGAATCTGGCAGTTCGACTGGGTAAGCGCGTGACTGCCAGTCTTTATGCACCGTTGACCATCTGCGCATGGCTCGCATTCATCCCCCTTCTGGTCCTCGACCTCGGCGTCCCGTACATTTTTTTCGTGCTGTTAGCCTTCCCGATCTTCTTCACGGCAAAGAGTTTGATGTTAATACAAACTTTTAAGAAAAGTTTGATCAAAACTGGAAGCGAAGAGGATACTAAGGCTTTTAAGAAAAGTTTGACTAAGGAACAAATCGGTAGGATAACCAAATATGCCTTCTCGGGCATGATACTGATTCCGGTAGCACTCATTCTGATTTTTGTTCTCACACTTGTGTTACCGCCCCTGTGACACCACGGTGAAATAGCGAGGCAAAAAGAGCTGGAGCTATCAGAATCTCTTCATATAGCGATGCTCGACGAACTTCTTTAACCGGTATGCAAAGACCTTAAACACCATTCCACCGAAATACAGCACTGCTTTGTCATCACCGAGCGATATAAGAGCTTTTGGGTTCTGTATCGTATTCTTTGGCCTGTATCTCTTCAATTTCTCCCCTTTCATTGTATATAAAGAATAATATTTCTTTGGTAAAGCGTTCTTTTTGAAAGAAAGGTTTTTTATCGTTCTTATTATATTCTCCGCCGCTGCTCTACCCTGCCCTTCCGCCTCCTCGACATTCTGGCCGGCACGAACACCCTCGCGCTCGAAGTAGACGGTATCCCCGACTGCAAATACATCATCCATACCCTCTACACGGAGATAAGAGTCCACTTTGAGCCATCCCTTCACCTTTGGCAGATCGAGTATCTCAAGAAGACGGTTGGGTTTTATCCCTGCCGTCCAGATAATAATATTGTAGGGCAGTTTCTTTCCATCTTTGAATGTAATCTCCCCCTCGCTCACTTCTTGCACTGCTGTTTCCGTCAATATCTCAACACCGCTATCAGAAAGGAATTTACGTACATAGATGGCTACGTTCTCTTTTGGAAGAGCAGGCAATATCCGCGGCATCATCTCGACAAGCGATATTCTTGCGCGAGCTCCCCTATCCTTGAAATAGTCAACCAATTCACCGGCAACCTCTATCCCGGTCAATCCGGCACCGATAACCGCAATGCTGCTCTCCTTTGAGTAATCAAGCGTATCAAGCGCATTCTTTGTCTCAATCGCACCGTTCATGGTATTAACCGTGTATGACCGCTTTTCTGCGCCGGGTATTCCGAAGAATGTCTGTTCAGCACCGATGGCGATCACGAGAAAATCGTACGGTATATCCCGCGCGTCATCTTCGGCGGTTGCTTTAGTCTTCACCTTTTTAGCCTTAACATCAATATTTACAACCTCCGCCTGTATGAATCCCGCACCGAGTTTCGTTGCGAATTTCTTTAAATCGTGGGATATCGCTTCGGGTGTAACTTTTCCACTCAAGAGCTCGGGATATGCCGGCGGGTAATCAAATTGTGGTGTGTGATCAATCATAGTAATATCGAGCTCTTTTGCCTCTTTTCGGAGCGTGCGTGCAACTTCCACGCCACCGAATCCACAGCCCAGCACAACAACGTTCATGGTAAGTAAAACAATATCAGCGTCTACCTATCTATCTCTATGTAATGTAAAAAAACCTTTTCTAACAGATTTGCATCACTCCATGAGGATGACCATCGAAGAGGAGATCAAGAACATAGAGGATGAGCTCAGGGAAACACCATATAACAAGGCAACCCAGCACCACATCGGACGGCTCAAAGCGAAACTCGCCCGGCTCAAGGATGAGCTGCAAAAACAAGCAACAGCAAAATCCGCGGGCAAACGGGAAGGATATGCGGTAAAAAAATCAGGGGATGCTACCATCATAATGGTGGGATTTCCATCGGTCGGTAAATCAACGCTGCTCAACTGCCTCACGGGCACCACTGCTGAGGTTGCGGCTTATGATTTCACCACGCTTGAAGTGATTCCCGGTACGCTCCGGTATAAAGGTGCACGACTGCAATTTCTTGATGTCCCGGGGCTTATTCAGGGTGCAGCGGCAGGACGGGGGCATGGCAAGGAGGTATTATCAGTGATGCGAAACGCTGACTTGATCCTTATCCTCGTCGATGTCCTTCAACCGCAGCAGTACGATACACTGGTAAAGGAGTTATATGATGCGGGCATTCGAATTAATACCAAACCTCCTGAGGTGGGCATTCATAAAGCAAGTAGAGGAGGAATTACCATAGACCGCACCGTTGATCTCGATCTTGATGACAAAATGATCAAAGCGGTGTTAGCAGAATACAAAATACACAACGCGGAGGTTCTGATACGAGAACGCATCACACTCGATGAGCTTATTGATGCAGTTATGGGAAACCGGAAATACATCCGTGCACTCACCGTCATAAACAAGATAGATCTGGTGGATTCTGAAGGGCTTCGGAGATGCATGGAGCGATTTCCTGACGCAGTTCCAATCTCTGCCACTGTCGGCATAAACATTGGTGCACTGAGAGAAAGGATCTACAATGGGCTCGAATTCATGTGCATCTATATGAAGCCGCGGGGTGCGTCACCGGATATGGATAATCCACTGGTTATCAAACGGGATTCTACGGTTGCTGATGTCTGTTCGACCATTCATCGTGACTTCATTGAGAAGTTCCGATACGCACGCATCTGGGGCAAGTCCGTGAAATATGGTGGCCAGCGTGTCGGTCTTTCGCATGTGCTTGCGGACGGAGATGTGGTGAGCATCGTGGCACGGAAATAAACATTTTCCAAATCCCAATTAAATAAGTTTCTTTGGTAAAGCGTTCTTTTTAAAGAAAGGTTTACTTATAAATATGCACGAGCAATAGATTAACCATGGCAATAAAAGTGGCGGTAGCAGGCGCACGGGGGAGAATGGGCAGTCAGGTGGTGAGAGGCGTCTTAGAGAACGATAAGATGAAGTTGGTGGCGGGTTTTGACCCAACTGGTGTGGGTGAAGAGCTCGCACCGGGAATAAAGATATCAAGCCCTGCAGAGATGGAGAACGTGTTAAAGCTGGCTAAGCCTGATGTATTTGTGGATTTCACCAATGCAGCGGCAGCAGTTGGAAATGTTAAAGTCGCCGCGCGAAACAACGTAAAGCTCGTGGTTGGCACGACGGGATTTTCAGCAGAGCAGTTCACAGAGCTGGAAAAGGTTATAAAAGATAACGTACCTGCTATTATATCCCCGAACTTCTCTATTGGTGTGAACGTCTTTTGGAACTTGATTGCTGAAGCGGCACGACAGCTCCAAACATATCAGTATCATGTGGAGATCATAGAGCTGCATCACTCGCATAAAAAGGATGCGCCGAGTGGCACGGCAGTTAAAGCTGCGGGAATTATCTCTAAGTACATCGGTGCAGGTGCAGAGGGAGGAGGAAGAACAACAATCCTCTATGGCAGGCAGGGCATAACCGGCGAGAGGACGGATGAGGAGATAGGAATCCATGCAGTGCGCGCTGGGGACATCGTTGGCGACCATACCGTTTTATATGCGGGCAAAGGAGAACGCTTGGAGATAATACATCGTGCGCATAGCCGAGAAGCGTTCGCACAGGGTGCACTAAAAGCCATTGAATGGATTAGTGAGAAAGAAAGAAGCGGGATATATTCAATGGATGAGATGATGCGGGAGCTGGGACAGGAGTAGGATTGCCCTAAAAGCTTTGGTTGTTTGTGATTGTAACCCGGGAGTAGAAATGAGTGAAGATAGAAAGGTGAAGGATTTACGGGTAGGTAACACCGTTGAGACAACTTTTCTGGCGATGGAGAAGGAATTAAAGGAATTCATCACGAAGGAAGGTTACTATCTCCAGGTGAAATTGGGTGATAGCACGGGCAGTATATGGGCGAAGTGCTGGGAGAAAGCTGAGGACGTGGCAGCTCGATTTGAACCCGGAGACGTCGTCCGGATAAAAGGTGTGGTAGACTCCTTTAGAGGTCGCTTACAGCTCATCATCGAGCCAGATGGAGTTGAACGAGTCACGGAAACCTACGATATCGCGGAGTATATGCCGAGGACGTCGAAAGATATCGACTTGTTAGTTGGTGAGTTCGTAAAAATGACGGAGAGTCTGGAGAATGGTTATTTAAAGCGCGTGGTTTTTTCCTTCCTCAATGACCCCACTTTTCTCAATTCCTTTAAAAAGGTACCCGCTGCTAAAATACACCACCATAATTATATCGGCGGGCTGATCGAGCATACTCACTCGGTTATGGCGCTCTGCGAAACTATCGCACGGCTCTACCCCGAACTTGACCGTGATTTGCTGCTTGCCGGTGCCATTCTGCACGATGCAGGAAAGATAGCTACGTATGAATATGCATTTCGAATAGACGTCACCGAAGAAGGGGGCCTTGTAGACCATATCGTGTTGGGGTATCGACTGGTGGAAGATAAGATAAAAGGGATAGAAGGTTTCCCAGCGGAACTGGGACTACGATTGCTCCATCTCATCTTGAGCCATCATAATTACGGTGAATGGGGCTCCCCGGTGAAGCCCTTGTTCGCAGAAGCGGAGGCGTTGTGTTATGCGGATCTGCTCGATTCGCAGCTCAAGGAATTTTTGCAGATCCAGAAGCATGAGGAGGCGAAAGGAAAGGAGGGGGTATGGAGTGATTTTGTCAGGAGATTAGACCGGTTCTTGTATCTGGGTAGAGAGAAAGGAAAAGGTTATTCTAACGAAAAAGAGAAGAAAGAAGAATATGGATATACGCACCGATAGCCCGAGTATTTTACGACTCATAAAACTACCTGATTTGCTCTCTGTCCTCAATGCGTTACTCGGCTTCTCAGCCATTTTATTGGTGCTTGGCGGCGTCAGTGTCACCGAACGAGCACTTAAAAATGCACTTGTACTGATCTTACTCGCGGCAGTTGTTGATGGATTGGATGGTATGGTGGCGAGAACTATAGAGTGTTCCCCTTTAGGCGTATATCTCGATTCTCTTGCCGATATGCTCTCCTTTGGCGTCGCCCCGGCAATCGTTGTCTATGTACTTATTACGGATTATTCAGCGGTGAGCGCTCCGCATGGTGATGTTGTATTGGCACTCTGCGGTGCGTATGTAATAAGTGGGATGTTAAGGCTCGCGCGGTTCAACGCAAACCTTTTCTTAGAAAGAAAAGCTTTACCAAAAGAAGAAACCAATTCTTCTTTTAGCACAGGTTCTCTTGTGGAAAAAGAAAGAGTGACAAATACCGATTTCATCGGATTCCCTATTACGGGAGCTGCGACTTTTTTAGCTTCATTCGTGCTCCTGGCTATCGAGTTAGAAGTTCCACCCTATTCAAGCGCATCCCTTCTGATTGCTTTAATGGGCATATTATGCTTTTTGATGACCAGCAGAATAAGGTATAGGAGTATAAGGGATAAACGACTAGTACTACCCGTGGGGATCGTGTTTCTCACGTTCTTCTTCTTCTCTATCCTCGCTTTGCAGTTCATTTACCTCGCACTCGCGGTGGTAGCAGTAACCACAGTTTATATGTGCAGTCCTTTATTATATCTAGATAAACGTACATAAACCTAAGTTCGATATGTATGGGGGGATATGAGAAGATGACACCCTTACCAAAGAAGCCATTTATTGTGGGATTTAAGGAAATCGATAAGGGGGCCAGAGATATTCTCATTGTCGGCGGAAAGGGGGCAAGCCTTGCCGAACTCGGGAATGTCCCGGGTGTGAGGGTACCGGGGGGCTTTAATGTAACCGTTGAGTCATATGAACGTTTTTTAGAGGTAAATAACCTACGCAGTCCTATAAAAGAACTTGAAGTCCTTTCTGAGCCCTGGATCAAGCGGGAATTGGAGAAGCTCAAATTGGAAGAGGAGCGCGAGGGGAGAGAAAAGAAGATAGAAGAGATACTCGAACGACAAAAGGAGCTGGAAGAAGCTCTCTTCGCACAGGGGGAACGAATCAGAAAGGAGATGGAGCGCGGGCAAATACCTTCCGAGGTCGAGCGCGCAATAAAAGCTCACTACGTTACTCTTTGCCAGGAAATCGGAACTACAGATGTCCCAGTAGCGGTGAGGAGTTCCGCGACCGCTGAGGATATGCCCACCGCCTCGTTTGCCGGTCAGCAGGAGACTTTTTTGAATGTGCGCGGGGAGGCTCAAGTTGCGGAAGCAGTGAAGAAGTGCTGGATCTCGCTCTACGGAAAGCGGGCGATCTATTACCGGAATGCGTATCGTGCAAAATTCTTGAAAGAAGCGGGTACATCATCTTCTGACGACCCGATATTCCTTCACTCGAGGGTTCACTTATGTGCTGTAGTCCAACAGATGGTAGATGCAAAAGCGGCAGGGGTTGTTTTCACGGTCCACCGAACCACTGGATGGCCGGGTATTCTTATCGAAGCAAATTGGGGTTTAGGCGAATCAGTCGTAGGTGGCAAGGTGATTCCCGATTCCTGGGTCGTTGATCCTCATACCTGGGCAATTGTGGAGAAGACCATTGGTACCAAGGATAAAATGGTGGTGTACAATGAAGAGGGAGGAATCGAATGGGTTGAGACACCCGAACCGATGCGGGACATCTTCTCTCTCACCGATGACCAGGTAATAGCGTTAGCACGAGAGAATAAATCGGTTGAGACTGATTATCGGAAGCGCAAACCGGATTACAAATATGGTGATGGTGAGTTTGCAATCGACGAGCATGATGTCCTCTTTGAGCTCCAGCATCGTCCTGAGACGGTGTATTCACAACAAGATGAAAATATCATAGAACTGAATAAGAAAATAGTGCCGGAGCTGGTGGCCAAGGAGGCGGAAAGGGCAGGTAACTTGATAATGAGGGGAGGTGTTACTGGATCTCCTGGGGCTGTTACCGGTAGGATGAATATCGTCCCGGATGCATCTCAAATTGACCGGGTGCAGGGGGGAGATATTATCGTCACTGTCAGGACTGATCCAGATTGGGTCCCCGCAATGAAGCGAGCAAATGGTATCATTACCGATGTTGGTGGAGCGAACTGCCATGCAGCGATTGTAAGCAGCGAACTTGGAATTCCGTGCGTCGTTGGCACTGGTATAGCCACTGAAGTATTGAATACTTTTAACGGGGAGAAAATTACCCTTGATGCAGATAACAGGGCAGTATACAAGGACGAACTTCCACTCGAGGAAGTGGGGGAGGACATAGAGGTGAATAAACTGCTGGGATCGCCAATTGAGACCCCTCTGGGGTTGATTCTTTCGAACATAAACGTTGCGAGAAAGCTGTGGCCGTTATCAAAGCTGGGCGAACAATTTCTCATCTCATTATTGAGGATAGAGTTCACGCTTATGGATATCGGTGTGCATGTACGTGCGCTTGAGGATTATGACAACGGTAAGTTGGAGGCAAGGGTAAAGGGCAAGGAAAACGAAGCGGAGCATATAAAAAGTATCATTCTTCGCATACAGGAAAGAACGAGGGGCTATCCCAGCGGGCAGGAATATTTCATCTCCAAGCTCAGTCAGGCACTCGAAGCTTTTGCCGCCGTATTTCCCCACTCCCAGATAATCGTAAGGACTACGGATTTCAAGACGAACGAATATTTGGGCCTCATTGGAGGAGAGCTCTATGAGCCCACTGAGGCGAATCCAATGTTGGGCTGGAGAGGGCTTATCCGTTCCCTCGATCCCGAGAATAGAGCGGTATTTAAATGGGAGTTGGAGGCTATAAAGCGGGCAAGGGGGAATGGCTATAAAAATATCTGGGTAATGTTTCCCATGGTGAGGAACCCACTTGAGGTGAATGGTCTCAGGGAATGGATCGCAGAACTTAAAGAGAAGTACCGGGGTGTCATCGAGAAGGACTTGCCAAGAGATGTAAAGCGGTATTTGGAGATGTGGGATGATGGTTGGAGGGATGCATTCGAGATAATGAAAGAGGTTGGTCTTGAACCGGGGAAGGAGAATTTCCAGGTTGGGATAATGGTCGAGGTACCAACTGATGCGATAAGGATCCGGGACTATATCAAAACCGGGATCACCTTTATCTCGTTCGGCACGAATGATCTTACCCAATTCATTTTAGCCGTCGATAGGGACAATGAATTACTGCAGAGTATTCCGTGGTATTCAGAAGCGGATTCTGCGGTCGTGAGTTCTGTCCAGAAGGTAATTGAAGAGTGCAATTCAAGAGGGATAAAAACAGGAATTTGCGGAAGAGCTCCAACGACGGTTCCGGGATTTGCGGAGATGCTCGTGAATTCGCACATAGATTCGGTCGGGGTAGAGATATCGGCGTATATGCCGACCTGGGAGAAGATACAAGAGGCAGAGGAGAGAAGAGGAGTAATTTAAGAGTGAATAACTAGGAATTATAATGGTAGTTAGTAATAGAGTGTAAGTAAAAGAAAAGGAATGTACCTAAAGATACGAGCGGTAGATGTTGTAAGGGTGCCACCAGAACGATTGGGTGACAATTTGCAGGACGTCGTGAAGGAGATGCTGCGAGAGAAGCTTGAAGGGCGAATGGATAAGAAGATAGGGATGTTCATTGCGATACTGGATATTGTGGCGATAAAAGAAGGGCGGATCATTATAGGAGACGCGGGCGTTTATTATGAAACGGTTTTTAATGCGCTCGTTTTCAGGCCCAAGATGCAGGAGCTCGTCGAGGGCGAGGTGGTGGAGATAGTGGAATTTGGCGCCTTTGTGGAGATCGGGCCGTTAGATGGGTTGTTACATATCAGTCAGATTACTGACGAATACATCTCGTATGATGAGAAGGGGTCGAAACTCATCACGAAGGATACGGGCAGAACATTAGGAGAGGGTGATAAGTTACGGGCACGAATAGTAGCGATCTCGCTCAATGAACATGATCCGGGTGATAGCAAGATAGGATTAACGATGCGACAGCCGGGCCTGGGGAAATTGGAGTGGCTGGAAGAGGAGCGGGGGAAAGAGAAAGGGACGGAGAAGGAGAAGGAGAAGGAGAAAGGGAAGGCATAATGGAGAAGGCGTGCAGGGATTGTCATAGGATCGTGGAAACTGGAAGGATGGTCTGCACATGCGGTTCAAACTCGATGAGCAGGGACTGGAGTGGGTACGTGGCGATTCTCGATGCAGGCGAGTCGAAGATCGCGGAAAAGTTGGGGATAAAGAAAGAGGGAAGGTACGCATTGAAAGTGAGGTGAGAACTGATAAGATGGAAGTAGAGATAACAAAGGAGAGGGAGAATCAGTTGGTGAGGAGGAAAGAAGTCTTTTTCAGACTGAGCCATGAAGCAGAAGGGGTCTCGCCGAGCAGAGAAGAGGCACGAAATGCCTTGATAACGGCGCTCAAGTGCAGTCCGAACCTTCTCGTCATCGATAAGATGGGCACGGAGTTCGGGAAGAGAGAGACGGTTGGGTATGCAAAGGTATATGAGAGTGAAGAGCGGCTCAAAGAGATCGAGCGAGAACATATAATCAAACGGAACTTTGGTGGTTCAGGTAAAGAGAAGAGTGAAGGGAAGGTAAGAGAGGAGGCTTGATAGATAGAATGGCTGCAATCCATACATTTTACGAAGTGGTTGAGGAGAAGGGGAAGGTAAAAACACACCGGAAACGGAAGGCATGCCCGAGATGCGGTGCCGGCGTCTTTTTAGCGGAACATGAGGACAGGTACTCATGTGGTAAATGTGGGTATACTGAATTCAGGAAGAAATAGTACAGTACGAGAAGATCAAAAATACCATTTTTCACCTTTTCTCTTTTTGTGGGATAAGAACAAACAATACATTCTGATTCACCGCTTCTTTCATATCCGCTTCGGGGTTTGGGGCACTGGCTCATCTCCGGGATGTTGATAAAGTTCTATGTTTTGTATTTATGTCCTTTGAGAATTCATCAACTTCCAAAAACTCAGTCATTCATCTTCGTATTCTCTTGCAGAAAAGAGAGAATCTCGATAGAATACCAATTCATAGTCAATAATTTCACCATCTCGCGTTGCTTTATAAGGTAAATCACCATGTGAGAACTCACTTATCCGTGTGGCATTCATAGTAGAATATCGTGCTATATCCTCATCGATAATCTTTAATTCGTTTCCGGTGAGTAAATCCAATTGAGGTTCTTTAAGTGAGATATATCGGTGTTGAGTATATTTTCCTATCCCGATATCACAAATCTCGACTTTATCTTCGTCTTCGAGTTCTTTTACTACTCTGTCGAAATGGACTGGAGCTGGTCCATGTTCCAATTTACGATAGCTCTCCCCGGTCAACGGCTCTTCAAACAGCTCATAATAATCGAAATCCAAGAAATAGAGTATTTTGAATAGTACCGTCTTACCCACGTTCTCCAAATGGCCACATTTATAGATTACATAATGTAAAACCTCTTTAAATTTTTCCATATCAAATTTTACATCCGTCACCATCTTTAATGCCTCATATAATAAAAATTCTTTTTTGATAAAGAAGTTTTTCGGGTTAATATTTAAATTTTTCTATATTATTGCTGATTCCTCTTTCACCGCTTCTTTCATAGCCGCTTCGGGTCCTCTTCTGAATTTTTTTGGCTATGCATCTAAATCTCTTACGGATATGTAATTTCATCAGGGAACCAATAATCAGCTTGTATTTGCTGTAAATATCTTATTTTCTCTTCCTTTGTCTTAATAAGTTTAGCCGCCCTTATCACTTCTTTTTCAACTCTCTTCTTCTCAAAAACGTTAGAAAAAAAGGGAAAACTGTGCCTTACACAAATATTCTGACGGCGAACATTTTTCCTAAATTGTTTAACAAGTGCATCAGTCCAACCTGCCTCTGTATGGATATGATAGTCCTCTTTTGTTTGATCTTTTTTCCAAGGATTATACTCGTCAAAAGTTTGGTCTAAAGGTCTATATCTGCAATCCGCAATCTGAACCTTCCATTCCCAGCATTTTATGCGCTTTCTTTCCATCTCTTCAAAAGGTATTTCCCAGTTGTAAAGCATGAAAACGTAAATGTCCTGAGAATTATAACCCCCTGTACGCAAAATACCAATTTGCTCTTCGATCTCTTGAAATTGCCCATATCCCCAATCCCACGCTATTCTTGGATCTCTAAAGCCCACTTTTTTTAACAGTTCCCCTAGATATGGCCTTTCCTTAAGCACTCTACCATCAAATCCGCTCTGTGATTCGCACCACAAAATCTTTTTTCTTTTTTTTAAATCGATAAGTTCTCGTAGAATATCCTCTATGTGTGTGTTTGCTAAAAAATTGTTGTCATAAAAAACGACTTTTCTTTTTTTAATTTCTTCTTTTACACTGCTTTTAGGTTTGAAATTAGGTTCGATTTTTTTTACCCCACAAAACTCACAATTCCTAATACAGCCTCTTGAGGTATGAATTATTTGATAATCAATCGGATGAGGGTTCGCATTCGTTATAAGATCATAGGCAGGAAAATATTTCTCTGCTTCGTGCAGCACTCCTTCCTTCACTTCATCACAGCCCGTAAATTTTTTGCAGTGATCAGGCATAAAGGAAGCATAAATGCCACCAACTACTATTTTTGCATTAGGGAATACATGCTTATAATGTCGCACTGCATCCTTTACATACTTTGCCCAATAGGTAAATAAGGATGTAATCCAAACTTCTTGTGGGTTAAAGCTCAAAATATCTAAATCTGTAATCCCCTTGGTTATGCCTCTCACCAATTTGACTTCAATGCCCTTTGATCTGAGATAAGATGCTATCTTCAACAATCCTATGGGCAAAAAATTTTTATGATTTTTACTTTTGATAGGGATTGGAAAATCAGGCTCTACAAGTAGTATTCTTTTTTTCATATTTCTTCATTCACAAATTTTTCTATGTTTATAATATGCAATGTATTTTGATTTTAGCAAGTTCTTTTTTACTTATCAGTCCCCTTTTATTTTAGTGTCATACATTGGATTTGGTTGTCTAAAAACTATGCTTCACTCCCACCAGGCT
>JACUTR010000067.1 GCA_014859735.1 Candidatus Methanophagales archaeon
ACCATGTTCGGACACCAATCCAAAATGGGAGGATATATCACATTGATGTCGGATATACCGAAGTTAAGTGAAATCATGGACGGCGCCATAAATCATCTAAAAGGAAGTGGTAAGAATGTACGCTAAAAGTAAGATTGTATTTGCGATTATGTTCTTAGTTTGGGTCGCTTTTCTTTTAGGATGTGTCGAGAGAAGTACAACTGGTTCTGTTTTCTTATCGTCTGAACCCTCGGGAGCAGAGATATGGATAGACGACTTTAATACAAAGAAGGTTACTCCAGCTATAATCAATGGCCTATCAGAAGAGAAGCATTCATATATTTTGAAAAAAGAAGGATATAAGGATAAAGAGGGGGTATTTCTCATACTGGCTGGTGAAACTGTAAGCATCGATATCGTTCTGGAAGCAATTGTAACCACTACTACGCCAACTCCGACTCAAACTATCATACCTACGCCCATTCATCCCATTGGATGTCTAATATTCCATCAAGCTGATGAGAAGATTGCCTATAACTGGTTTTCTTATGTCCCTGCCAGTCTAACCAAGGTAGAGCGCGGGTATATATTAATAACTGGTGTCTTTGGAGCCGTTCCCCCCACCGATAATTACAGTCAGGTAACTGAACAAGCGCGAGCGCAGGCAAGAGGATACTTAGGTTTAGCTGAGACCAAGAAATATATCCTTTTGATTCCAGTAATTCCCAGACCCAGCACGAATCACGTATACGCGGTGGCCTTCGATTGGAAGGTCTTTCTTAGTTCATCAGACCCTTTCGTTCAGAGACCAGATATGAAAGTGAATCTTATGATTGACAGACTAAGAGGCGATTTGCAGCGCGACGGTTATAATGTACATGAGAAGGTATTTGTCGAAGGGTTTTCGGCAGGGGGGATGTTTGCCCAAAGATACGCTCTTCTTCATCCTGCGCGTGTTCAAGCCATTGCAGCAGGACAATCTGGCGGTTCGATAGTTCTACCAGAAAGTTCCTACAATGGAATTGAACTCGATTGGCCTGTCGCAGTCAACGATTTCCCCACACTTGTTGGATATAAGTTCGACCAAGCCACTTACAAGCAAGTGCCGCAATTCATTTATATTGGAGACCAGGATACCAAAAACTCAACCCTTCGGGGTGCAGGAGAACTGTGGCGCACACAATCACAGATTGATTTTTTGAACACGACTTTCGGTGCTACAGACCCCATCAGGCTTAGAAACCAGTGCGACTATTTGAAGAAATTGGGCTACAACATTACGTTTAAAGAATACGCAGGCATCGGACACCAATTTACGAATCAAATGCTTGATGACGTGTTTGCTTTCTTCAGTGCCAATAGATATTGAGCAACTGGGATGTAGAACGAAAAAGCATGAACGGATGGCTTGCAGTAATGGGTCATTCCTCCATCGCGACACGCAGATCCAGAACCACATGATACCGCCGAGGAGCAACAGACCGCACGATCCTCTTCTCCTCCAATTCCAGTCTTAATGAGTTCCCGAAAGCAGAAGCGATTATCTCTCTTGCCCTTTCTAATGGAACGTTACATAAATCATCATCTTTTCTTCCCGCAGAAACGTCGTAGTAGTGTATCACACCGCCTCCTCGTTCTCCTGATTTTAGAGCTCGTACCGCCAATGGCAAGATAGAATGTGCATATTCTGGCAACGGCATGATCACACGGTCAGCAACACCTTCTAATTTCTCCAGTTCTTCGCTCGCATCGCCAAGAATAGGTATCACCCTTCCTTCCACCCTGTTCAATGCCACGTTCTCCTTCATATATTCATATGCGTACGGATTCACATCAATGGAATAAATCTTCGTCTGGGGTTGCAGCTTCGCTATGAGAATGGAGAAGCAGCCGACACCTGAGAACGTGTTTATTATCGTCTCGGCGGGCAAAACTTTTTGTGCGACTCGCATTCTTTCGTAAGAGAGACGAGGCGAGAAGAAAACATGCTTGAGGTCTACTTTGAAACTGCAGCCACTCTCTCTATGCATCGTCTCCAAGTGCTCCTCACCCCATATCACCTGCACATCCCTCGTTCTATAACGTTCATCGGTATGAGCGTAAAGAGGAACAGCCGCGATGGTTCTCACCCATGGATAAATCGTATGGAGCGTTTCTGCGATGATCTCCCGTTTCGAATAGACTTCAGGAGGAATCCGTATGATGATTATATCACCGATGAGGTCGTACGATTGTATCAGTTTAGTCATTGATTGACGAATATTTATAAACGGCACGGGAGTTATATAAGGTAAAAAGGTGCTTGTCTCTCAGCACTGCATATGCACCCCGGATAATGCAGTTCTACTCTGAAATCATGGCGAAAGGTCTAAGATTAGGAGCCGAAAGATGAAGAAAGTGGTGCTCGAGGTGGCTAAAAGTCTGGCGGAGGCGTTATTAATCGTCGCCTTAGTCGTTTCAGTGGCGTACGTCGCTACCGGAACGTGGCACGTGGGATTCGCTGTTGAGTCGGGAAGCATGGAGCCAAACATGCAGGTAGGCGATCTGATCCTCGTGCAAGCCCCGCACCGCACCACTATCACCACCTACGAGGAGGGGCAACAGCTCGATTACACAACCTTCAACGACTACGGTAACGTGATCATCTACCGCCCGAATGGAATTACTTCTGTAACGCCAATCATCCATAGAGCTATGGACTGGGTGGAGGAAGGAAAAAAGATGCCTGATGGAATGCCTGCTCCACACGCCGGCTACATAACGAAGGGGGATACCAACCAGCATCCAGATCAGCCAAGGTATGAGCCGGTGAAGCCCGAATGGGTGGTTGCCGTAGCGAAAGCGCGAGTTCCTTACCTGGGGTATCCCTCGCTCATCTTGAAGAAAGGTTTTTAACAAGGAGAATGAATAGATAATAGGAAAGTATGGGGAGAAAACCAGCTCGTATGTACACGAGGGTAACAGGACATGCGTATGTGCGACGGGGATATATGGGGGGAGTGCCCGGAAGCAAGATAACCATTTTTGATATGGGTAATCCAAGTACCGAGTTCCCGGTTTCTGTATCCTTGGTTGCAGAGGAGGCCTGTCAAATAAGGCATAATGCATTAGAAGCGGCACGGATTTCTGCTAATCGATACTTGATGAAGGAAGTTGGGAAAAAAAATTTTTACTTGAAGATACGGGTGTATCCGCACCATGTGCTGAGGGAGAACAAATTAGCGGTTGGTGCAGGCGCAGACAGGGTATCGAGTGGCATGAGACACGCGTTTGGGAGAGCGGTAGGAACAGCAGCAAGGGTGAAGAGCGGGCAAGGGTTAATAAGCGTGGGGATCGAGGAGCACAATTTCGAACACGCACAGGAAGCTTTGAGAAGAGCACGTTATAAGCTCCCTACACCGTGCAGGGTTGTAATAGATAAAGGCGAAGAATTAGTGGCTGCGTAAGTTAGGATAGCTATACGAGTTAGATTGATGTGGAAGCGAGATAAAGAAAAGATTATAAAATCTCGCGAAAATTTGAGGTTTAAAGGAAAGGAAATGAAAAATGGAGCTTGAAAAGAAGGCGTATCCGAAAGTGCTCGTTCGACCAGTAGTGGTCATTACGACGATCTCAGAGCGGGGAATACCAAATGCAGCCCCTTTCAGCTTCAATTCGCCCATAAGCTTCGATCCACCTCTATACGGGTTCTCGTGCAATCCAGAACACGATACATGGAGGAACATCCAGAGGAATGGCGAGTTCGTGGTGAACGTGGTTGGAAAAGACCTTGGTGAGCTCCTGCATGTTCTGGAAACGGATTATCCGTATGAAGAGAGCGAGCTCGAACATGCGGGGCTAACGGAAGAAAAAGCGAAGAGGGTAAAGCCTCCGCGGATCAAAGAAGCAGTAGCGTGGATCGAGTGCAAGCGCGAGCATCATGTTGAATTGGGCGACCATATCTGGATAACGGGAAGAGCAGTGGAAGTAGCGGTGAAAGACGAGTTCTGGAAGGATGCGGGGGTGATCGATGTGGCGAAAGCGAAACTGCTCTGCCATATGGGTGGCGAATTCTTTGCGGTAGATATGAGAGAGGCGAAATATAAAAGAGCGCAATGAAGAGAGTAGTACTTGCGTATTCCGGTGGGTTAGATACCTCGGTTTGCATTCCGTTGCTGAGAGAGCGGTATGGCTACGACGAAGTAATTGCAGTAACGGTGGATGTAGGCCAGCCTGAAGATGATATACGGGAGGCGGTGGAACGGGGAAAGACGCTCAGTGACGTACATAAACTCATCGATGCGCAGGAAGAATTTGTGCGTGATTATATCTTTCCGTTGATCAAAGCGAATGGTAATTACGAGGGCTACGTGCTTGGGACGGCGATAGCGAGACCGCTCATAGCAAAGAAAGTGGTGGAAGTTGCGAGGGAAGAACATGCAGATGCAGTCGCACATGGCTGCACCGGCAAAGGTAATGACCAGCTCAGGTTTGATGCGGTCTTCAGGACCACGGACCTGGATGTAGTCGCACCGATACGAGAGATGAGTTTAACGCGGGAGGAAGAGAGGAGGTATGCAGCGGAGCATGGTATCACCTTTGGAAAAGAGAAGCGATGGAGCATGGATGAGAATATATGGAGCAGGAGCATAGAAGGGAGCGAGTTGGAAGATCCCGCTTTCGTTCCACCCGAGGAGATCTATCAATGGACGCGTTCTCCGGATAAGGCGCCTGAAGCTGCTGAGGTGATAAAAATTGGGTTTGAGCATGGAATTCCGGTTTCACTGGACGGGACGAGTGCGGACGGCGTATCACTCATAACGCAATTGAACGAGGTTGGAGGCAAGCACGGCATTGGCAGAACTGATATAATCGAAGACCGTGTTCTCGGCTTCAAGTCAAGGGAGATCTACGAGCATCCGGCAGCTACGATATTATTGGAGGCGCATCGTGACCTTGAACAACTTATTTTAACGAGAAACGAGCTGAGATTCAAAGAATTTGTTGATAGGACCTGGAGCGAGCTGGTATACCAGGGTTTAATTATGGATCCGCTTTATGAGGGTCTCAATGCCTTTGTAGATAAGACGCAGGAGAGGATAACTGGTATGGTATCTCTGAAACTGGAGAAGGGTGCTGCACGAGTGGTGGGAAGAGCATCGCCCAACGCATTGTACTCGAAGGACGTTTCATTTGACGTGAAGCAGGAGCAAAGAGGTGCCGAGGGCTTCTCGCGGTATCACGGGTTTCAGTCGAGGATGTTCTGGAAGCAGCGATGAGATGCGGTAAATTCATTGTGCCATGAAAGCAACGGTGCGAAGGTCAACGATAAAAGGTGAGATACGTGCGCCACCATCTAAGAGTTATACGCATCGAGCTATAGCAATAGCCGCGCTGGCGAAAAGGAGCGATATCTTTTATCCTCTTATCTCCGGCGATACAAAAGCCACAATTAACGCGGCGAAATGCGTAGGGGCGGCGGTAGAGGTTGAGCAAACGGGGCAAGCAAAGAAGATAACGATAGTAGGTACTGAAGGAAGTCCGAGAACACCCGAAGAGGTGATAAATGCCGAGAATTCCGGTACTACGCTACGATTCTTCACCGCCATTTCCTCGTTATGCGAGGGTGCTGCGGTTCTAACCGGGGATGCTTCGTTGCGAAAGCGCCCAAATTTGCCTTTACTGACCTCCTTAAATGACCTTGGTTCCGAAGCATTCTCTACAAAAAGCGATGGCACTGCTCCGATAGTGGTAAAAGGCAGACTAAGAGGTGGAGAAACAACGATAGATACCTCTATTAGTTCCCAGTTCATCTCCGCACTGCTCATTGCCTGTCCGCTTGCGGCGAAAAATTCTTATCTTCTTGCGAAGAATCTTACTTCAGTGCCTTACATGAGGATGACAACCGAGGTCTTAGAGAAGGCAGGCGTTGAAGTCCATTTCTCGCGCTCGACCACTTCTCATGATTATTCTTTTCAAGTAGAAGGCGGAAAAAGGTATGATTTACGAAGGTTTACCGTGCCGGGCGATTTTTCGTCCGCCTCGTATCTCTTAGCAGCCGCAGCACTCACGGATTCAGAGTTAAAAATACGGAACCTGTTCCCATCTGCTCAGGGCGATGCCCGGATAGTGGAACTATTGAAGGAGATGGGAGCTGAGATAAGATGGAACAAGGAAGAAGGGGTTGTAGAAGTAAAAGGAGCGGAAGATGCCACGCTCAAAGGGATAACGGTAAATATGCGTGAAAATCCGGACTTAGTGCCTACCATCGCGGTGTTAGCTGCAGTTGCAGCAGGCACCACTGAAATAACCGGGGTGGCACATCTGCGTTATAAAGAGACGGATAGATTGAGGTTTCTGAGAGAAGAGTTGAGGAAGATGGGTGTGAGAATAGAGGAGAAGGAGGATGGATTGGTGATAGAGGGGAAGAAAAAGAAGGAGTTGAAAGCTGCGAAGGTATATTCCCACGAGGATCATAGATTGGCACTGGCTTTGACCGTTGCTGCCCTATCAGCCGGTGGAGAAACTGTCATAGAGGGAGCAGGATGTGCTACTATCTCATATCCTTCTTTCTTTGAGGATGTGCTCGATTTAGGTGCTGATATAATCCTCTCGTAGAGGAGATATGAAGGAAAACCCGAAGATGAATGAAGCGTTGAAGGATGAGATAAGGACGTTTAATGCAAAAGAAGTGCTCGCGGAGATGAAGGACATATCAGGTTCTATGCTGGACCTTGCGTATTCAGCAGTTCTGTATAGCAACCGCGAGATAGCGAAAGAGGTATTCAGATTAGAGCAAACGATGCATTCGCTCTTATACAAGGTGAGAATTGCAATCATGTTAGCGGCACGGAACGTGGAAGACGCACAGGAATTCGCAGGGATATTACAGATCGCCTCCGCGGCGGAGAAAATCTCCACTGCTGCGGGTGACATAGCAAAAATCGCAACGTCGGTTGATATCACCAGTTATCTCGATCAGGCTGATTTTGAAGAGGCGACACTCAATGTAACGATAAAGCCCTCGTCGATCTTAAAAAATAAGTCGCTGAAGAGCTTGAAGATCGAGACCGAGACAGGAATGCATGTATTAGCGATAAAAAGGGGCTCTGAGTGGATTTACTCACCGGATAAAAACGAGCGATTGCTGGAGAACGACCTCGTTATCACATCTGGTCCAACAGAGGCGATACCCGCGTTTTGTAAGATGGCAACGGGTATGGAATACCGGGAGAGAGCGAGGGAGGAAGAGGGTATAAAAAGAAAAACGATCACCGAAGAAATCGCGGACCTCATCGCCGATATGAAAAATATGTCAGAATTGATGGTTGGGCTCTCGTATTCTGCCGTTACGTTTTATAGCAAAGAGATAGCGAAAGAAGTGAAGGATTTAGAAGAGTCGGTGGACCGAATGAAGGAAGAGTTAGAGATATTGGTGATGGAGGCGGCACGAGGGATAATCAAAAGGAGCACTTTTGATGAGTTAAGAGCCCTCCTCCACCTCGCATGGTCCTCGGAGATACTCTCAGATGCGGCGTATGAGATCGCCGATGTGGTGCTGCGTGATATCCCCGTGCATCCGGTCTTTTTAGCTTCTATCGAGGAATCAGATGAGACCTTATTGAAGATGGCAGTGAAGAACGAGGAGATATTTGGAAAGACGCTCAAGGATTTGAAAATAGAAACGCGCACCGGGATGTTTATACTGGCAATTCGCAGAAAAGAGGGTAAATGGGTTTATAACCCGGCAGGCGATGCAGAGGTAAGAAATGGCGATCTGTTAATTATGCGTGGTCCAAAAGAAGGTGAAGAGACGATAAGAGAGATCTGCGGAGCGGTTACACCTACAAATTAATAAGATACGGGTACCTACCATAATGCAGGTGGGGTCGTGGCCTAGTCTGGAAGGGCAGCGGGCTCCAGACTCGCCGGTCGTGCGTTCAAATCGCACCGACCCCATTCTATTTCTGGTATAAAAAGAGCACGAGTGATTTATAGCGAGCTAAATAACTGCGAAGTTTGTAATTTACGTACCTTTAAATTTTACCACACCTATACAAATACCCTCAATGTAACGGTTTATTCCCGCACATGCTTCAGTATGTGTGCTATCTCAGGCAGGATTATCTCCTCGAGTGCTAATCTCACCGCTTCGGGCGAGCCGGGCAAGCAAAAAATCACTTTCTGATTGATCACACCGGCAGTTGCACGACTTAATACCGCCGCAGTGCCTATTTCCTCGTAACTTATCAGCCGGAAGAGTTCGCCAAATCCCGGCATTTCTTTCTCCAAAAGTGTTGATACAACCTCTATAGTAACGTCATTTTTCGTCAGTCCGGTGCCCCCAGAAGTAATAATGAAATCAGCATCAGTGCTCAAGGCGTTGAGTATACCTTCGTATATTTTATCCTCATCATCTGGCAGCACCTCATAATACACGACGTCATGCCCATTTCTTCTCACGAGCTCTTTCGCTCTTTCGCCTGATAAGTCGCCGATGTCTTCTTCACCGTTTGCTCTCTTCCAGTATTTAGAGGTGCTTATCGTGAGTATCGCGCATTTGTAATCCTTCTTTGCACCGCTCACATGCTTTGTTGGGACTGCTATTTTTTCTTCCATGGCAATACATCATGTATAAATAGGATGAGGATATATGTAGGATAAAAGGAGGTGATATAAAAAGATGGCTTATGAAGGGCTCATGATCGGAATACTATTTCTCGTCATAATCCTATTAGCAGCTTCGATAAAGGTCGTGAAGGAGTATGAACGAGGCGTAATCTTCAGACTTGGACGCCTGGTAGGCGCGAGAGGACCAGGACTGTTCTTAATCATACCCATCTTCGAGTCCATGGTAAAGATAGACTTACGAGTTTCTGTTTTCGATGTCCCGCCACAGGAGGTCATAACCAAAGATAATGTGACCACACGAGTGAATGCAGTCGTTTATTACCGCGTGCTTGACCCGGAGAAGGCAGTAACCGAAGTAGAGAGATTCGATTATGCCACCTCTCAAATCGCTCTGACCACAATAAGAGGCGTGATAGGGCAGGCGGAACTGGATGAGTTGCTCTCTGAAAGAGATAAGCTAAACAAACGGTTGCAGCTCATAATCGACGAAGCGACAGATCCCTGGGGAATAAAAGTCTCTGCCGTGGAGATCAAGGATGTTGAACTGCCGAAAGAGATGCAACGTGCAATGGCCGCACAGGCAGAAGCAGAACGGAACCGGAGAGCTCGAATTATTGA
>JACUTR010000147.1 GCA_014859735.1 Candidatus Methanophagales archaeon
TTTTTCTAAAAGGGTTGGATCCATGGATAAAAGGCGGTGATGAGAAACGAATATATGAAATTGCAAAGCGATTGGTTCAAAGAGGGCATGAGGTGCACTGGTTTGGGATAAAATGGTGGGATGGTGAGAGGGATATTGCGGTGGACGGGGTATATCTCCATGGAATAGGGAACTGGGATGATTTATATGTTGATGGGAGGAGGTCAATAAAAGAGGGTTTATACTTTGGATTTAAGACCCTGACCGGATTGAAAGGGGATTTTGATGTGATTGATTGTCAAGAGTTTCCGTATTTTCCGTGTTTTTCTACAAGGATGCGTGAAGATTTTATACGATGAAAAATTAAAGTAAGTAATAGGTGAAAAAGAAATGGTTGATGAGGAACAACTTGTGGAGCGACTTGCTCCGAGGATAGAGGAGAGGATAAGATACAAAATAGTGAGGAGTATCATTGATGCGCTTGAAGAACAGTTCTATCCGCCGGAGGAGATGTTGAGAGATGAATTTGTAAAGAGGGTACAAGAGGCGGAGAAAAGAGTGAAAGAAGGGAAAGCCATGTCTTTCAAAGATGCAGATGAGCTAAATGCGTTTTTAGAGAGTTTGAAGACTGAAGAATGAATAGCTACAGCCAGGATATCGATGAAGAGTTAGTTTCTAAGTTGAAGAAGTTGGCGAAAAGAGACAAAGCGTTGTACACATCAGTGCAAAAGAAAATGGTTCAAATTACAGAGAATCCGTATATTGGCAAGCCTCTTCATGGGAAACTAAAGGGCAAAAGAAGAGTACATATTGGACATTTTGTGCTCATTTACGGGATAGACGAGAAAGAGCGCAGAGTAATCTTTTTGGACTTTACACATCACGATGAAGCATACAAACAATAAGAGTTGGAGGACGTGATGAATAAATTAATTTCAATCATAATACCAACGAAGAACAGCGGCGACATCCTTGAGAAATGCTTGAGTTCGATTGAGGGGCTGGAGTATCCACAAGAGAAGTACGAAGTAATCTTCGTGGATGGGCATTCTATCAATAACACGTTTGAAAGAAAGAATGAAAATATTAGTAATAAACGAGCCGTTTGTAAAGGACTTCTGCAGGACGCAGCGATGGGCTGCACGCACCAGAGGTAGGGTTCTGCGTGCCCCAGATTGGTTAGCTTATACTACTGCCGTGCTGGAACGAGAAGGAGAAGATGTTGAATTGTATGATTTTCCAGCAGAAGGTTGGGATAAGGATAAATTACGGGATTTAGTGCGGATGGAACAACCGGATGTGGTTGTATTAGATGCTACAACACCCTCTATCTATTCAGATATTGACTGTGCGAGAATAGTTAAAGAAGAAGCTGATAGTAAAGTGATAATGGTTGGACCCCATGTCTCGGCAGTTCCTGAGGAGACATTGAAAGATGCTAAAGGCTATGTGGACGTTATTTGCAGGGGTGAATACGATTATACAGTGCGTGATGTGGTGAGATGCTTTGAAGGAAACAAAAATTTAGAAGATATCTTGGGCATATTCTATGTGGATAGAAATGGCGAAATCAAC
>JACUTR010000148.1 GCA_014859735.1 Candidatus Methanophagales archaeon
GAGCTTTTGTAATTCTCCTATCCGTTCCTCTAATACCTCGTCTAACATTCGCTTCAGTTTCCGTATCTCCACCGGGACGTCTATACCACGCCATTCAAAGTCCTTTTTGAATATATAGGGCGCTACATCGGCGTCGTATTCCGTCCTGCTTTCGACCCTTGTTACACTTAACGACGTGCAGATTTCTTTTATCTTCTCCTTATCACTGCCCGGGGAGGCGGTCATCCCCAAAACCAACGGCTCTTTCGCTTGCTCCATATACTTCTCTGCAATGTAGACATACGAGTAGTTCCCCACCGCCCGGTGACACTCATCGAAGATCAACAGTGCGACATCGCGGAGCTCAATTCGATTACTCAATAAGTCGTTTTCTATTATTTGCGGTGTGGAAACTATTATTCTCGCGTCTTCCCACAGCTTTGCTCGCCTATCTGCCAATACCGTGCCCGTGAACGTTTGGATACATGAAGCATCGATGGTGAGTACTTCTTTTAAAAACGACGAGTGCTGCTCGACCAAGGGTCTGGTCGGAGCCAGGAAAAGAATTTTACCCCTCTTCAGTCGTTCAACTAAAACCAAAAGCGCTATCGTCGTCTTGCCCAGGCCAGTAGGCAAAACAACCATTAAAGAATCCTTCTCCGCCTCCTCTGCAATTGCTATTTGATATCTCCGTCGTTCTACTACACCATCTTTCAAAAGAGGATGTGATATGAACTTTGATAAACCGGTAGAAGCAGGATTGTACATCAAAGTAAGTATACACTGAATGGTATAAATATTTATGCTCTGCTCTCGCGAGAAGCCTCAAAATATGTGAAGATGCATCCTAATTCATTCTTTTGCGGTCAGCAGGATGATTGAGAGTCAAGGGTACCGCGATGAACTAAATTTTACGTTCTCTTCACAATCATCGTCAAATTCGAATCAGTTCCTACTATCTTCTCATATCCCCCTTTTATACGCGGCTTTATCAGCTCCAAATTCCATATACCGGGCAGTATCTCACCAATCAACTCACCATCATCAAATATTCTCACCACGCCGTCACTCTGTGAGACTACTACCGCCACCGCATCTGTTTGTTTGGAGATTGAAGCGGCAGCCATATGCCTGCTCCCGAAACCCATAGGAAGGTTTATACCTCGAGTACTCGCCTCGATGTATCGTGCTGCGGAAAGAACAGAGCCATCGCTACTAATGATAAAGGCGCCATCCAGCCTTGCCAGCTCTTTTATCGTTCCCTGGACGTTTGGATCCCTTATATCCTTCACTTCCTTTGGGTATAGTGCAAGGGGGTCTAAGATTAAGGGCGTTGACCTCTTTAACACTTCTTCTTCGTCGCCAATCACAAATAACGTGCCTATACTCGTGCGCTCCACACTTTGTTGCGCTATTCGCACGGCTATTTCTAACACCATCTCTAACACTTCGGGGTTGCATTTTCTCACTTCGCTGCAGATTCTTCCAAACATATTTATTTCGCGTTCTAAAGCTATTGCGCGTTTACCTTTATAAAACCGCGGATGTGTTTAAAATA
>JACUTR010000004.1 GCA_014859735.1 Candidatus Methanophagales archaeon
CAGGGAGAAGTTTATGAAGATTAATTCGTGCTGCTAAACAGTAAAGGATAATTTAGTATTCTTTCTTCCAGATCGGCACTCTCTCCTTCAACTCATCGATCAGGTACTCACAAGCCCGGAACGCTTCTTTTCGATGCTTCGCCCCCACGAGGATGACAACGATGTTCTCACCTACTTTCAGCGGACCCTCTCGATGGACAATTTCCACCGCTTCGATATTAAACTTCTCACGAGCTTCACGCTCCAGTTTATTCAGCTCCTCTTCCGCCATTTTTTCGTAGACCTCCACGTTCATCCCTTGTATCCCCCCTTCTGCTCTCACCACACCTAAAAAGGTCACGATAGCACCGATCTCCGGCTTCTTCATCTTCCTTACAAGCTCATCAATCGGGAAATCCTCTTTCGTAATCATTTTCTTATCCTCCACTCACCGGTGGAAAAACAGCAACCTCGTCATTTTCTTTTACGTTCGCATTGAGAGGAGCATATTTATGATTCAGCGATATTATCAATTTCTCTTTCTTCAATTCTGGATACGTTGTTAGGAGCAGGTCTATAAGATCCTGTATCTTCATGCCCTCCTCCACCTCCACTTCCTTTATCTTCTCACCAACAATCTCCCGGCATCGGGCAAAGAACTTCACTTCAACCTTCATATCAATAATCTCCACTTTCTCTCCTCTACTTTACTATACTATACTATACTATACTATATATAAATGGAACCTTTGTTATATACCCTCTTTTTTTCCTTCTTTTATTCCCGTGTCAAAAATGGCTCTGACTGAATAGCTCACACGATACATTCAATTCAGTCTTCAACGCCAACTCCGTACTCCTCCGCAATCCGGTTAAATGCTTCCCCAAGATACTTGATTTGATACCAATTTAGCCCGTATGTGTTCAGCTTGAACTCCTTCGTTGCCCCTGGAAAGATGCCCGTAATCTTTCGCTTGCTTAACTCATCATAGAGGAAATATCCTCGTCTCTTATGCGTTTTGGCGATCCTATCAAATGACTCGGTTGTATCCACCTTCGTCAATGTATGCTTCCTCGGCATCTCAGATGAGACCCTGTTCCCTTTTATCTTCAAGAACTGGGCTATGAAAAAATTGGATTTATCAACCTCTTCATCCCAATGCTTCACCCGCTCCTTCACCTTCGGGAATGAAGCCATCATCGCTACCAGAGGAGCACCCATCACCGTGCATCCGAGCAAATAATGCTCTTTAATCCCAAATTTGCGTCCGGTAACATCTCCTTTTAACTTTGTTGTAGCAAATACGGTATCCACAAATTCTTCGGTCGTCGCAAGCACTCCAGTCGGTGCGGGAGAAGCCATGCTCTTATGACCAGAGCCAACGACGAAATCAGCTCTGATTCTTTTCCCATCAACAGGTATCACTCCTACCGTGTACGCCCCGTTATATAAGAAAGGAATCTCATATTCGCGGCATATTTTCGCAATTCCATAAACATCGTGCTCATTCCCGAGCAGGTAGTCGAAGTGAGAGATCGCCACGAGTTTTGGCAGCTTTCCCGTCTCCTCCTTCACCTCTTCTATCTTCGTACCCGTGTTCTCTCCGGTTATGATGTTATCTTCACTTAAAGGAACTTCTTTCCAGATCGCACCCACCGATTCTATTGCAAGGCACAGTGAATAGTGTGCCAACGAAGAGACTAGGACAATGTCCCCTTTCTCAAGAAGGGCATTTGAGACAATCTGAAAACCATTTCGAGCTCCTCTCACCACACGAGCAGCATCCATGCCAACAAATTCGGCAAGCTCATCAATAAATTCATTAATTGGCGGTCTTTTGATGTAATCGATTCTAAATGGTTTGAAGCAATAGTCGCAGGTTGAATACCCATCGCCATAAGCGATTAACGCCTTCCTCGCCTCCGCTGTCAGTCTTCCAGCCGCCTGGATAGGGGCGATGTTTATGAACTCCTCCTCTCTCGTTCGCAGTTCGATCTCGTCCACCACGTATTTTATCTTCGCATCCGATCTTTTGTCACCTAAAATCATCTTGATCTCATTCAAGATGCTTCCAAACCTCTCCCGCTGCTCATCACTAAGACGATGTTCTGGAGCAGTCTCTCTCAGGATTTCTCTCAGGTCTTCAAGGCAAAACAGCGCTCTGTATATCTTTTCAATCATCTCAACCACCATGCTTAACCCCTATAATCTTTAATTCGTCATCATTCCCCACCATCTCATCTTCAGGAACGATTTTACCATTCTTTGCGATGATCACCTCAACGGGATTAATCCCGAGTTCTTCTAAAAGATCTTCAATCGGCATTTCGGTTATCTCCATCTCTTTTACTCTCCCGTCTTGATAGATCACCCTCACTTCAACCACCTCTTTGATTCTCAAATATATCCAGAGCGGAGCAAGCGCGGCACCTTACACATCCTGCCTTGCTTCTCTTCCACGAAAGGCCTCGATCTTTTAGGATCATCGAAACCTCTTCATAGATCCTCTTCATTCTATCAAACCGTGGTGGAATTTCATTCTCCAAGTCGCTTCCCGGTATCGGTCTCAATGAAAGAACGAAGGGATACACACCCAGATCCGCTAAAATTCTGCTCCCTTCTAAAATTGAGCTATCATCTTCACCCAATCCAACGATGATGAAACTGCTCACCTGATTCTCACCGAAGAGCTCAACTGAGCTTTCCCATGCCTCTATGAACCTTTGGACCCCTATTCTCGCCTTTGCGGGAACGACCTCCCCCAATACCCGCTCATCAAAGCTCTCGATGTGCACTCCCACGGTATCCACACCATGTGCGTAGAGATCCTCGATAAACCTCAAATCATCGGGCGGTTCAAACTGCGCATGAACGGGAAGTCCAGTTCGATCTTTGATCGCGGATGCACACCTCGACAATACTCTTATTCCCTTATCCGGCCCTTTCATCGTTCCTATGGTGAGTGTCACGTGAGTAACCTTATCAAGCCTCTTTGCCGCATCTGTAACCTCAGCAAGCTCTTCCGGCCTCTTTACTGCGGTCGTTGTCCCTTTCCTCCGGGATAGCTCGATCCCGCAGAATTTACACCTGTCCGGTGTGTTCCAGTAGATGCAGGTCTGTACTGGGGTGCTCGCGAGGCAATCCATGCCATGAAGAAGTGCGATCTGATTGTACGGTATTCCAGCCTTGGTCTTGAGCCCATAAAATTCGGGAATAGGAGATTCAAGTGCTATAATCTCTTCATCATGTCGCCTCAGGATACCGTTCTCCCCTTCCAATTCGACGCTGTACGGGGAATTCACAACAAATTTGCTCGTCGTCGGGACATTTGCCACGGTATCCTCAAATACAAATATCTTTGCCCCCGCAGGTCCTGCACCGCCTAATCTTCCTTTATCTCCTTTTAAGACCCTTATTCCCTCGCTTTGTAAGTCCACTTTCAGGTATTTCAGGTTCATATTATCTTAGCTCCTCCAATATCTTCCACAATCCATGCAATCAGGATTTCTCTCAACAGCAAACTCTTCCATTCTCGTATCCAATCCGTCCCATATCAGAAGTCTATTAGTCAATAACCCTCCAAATCCAACGATATATTTCACCACCTCGGTTGCCTGGATGAGACCGATAACGCCAGGTGTAACTCCAATCACGGGAAAAGTTTCTGGCCGAGGAGCTTGAGGGAAGATACACCGTAAGCAAGCGGTCTTCCCGGGGATAATCGTTGTAACCTGCCCCTCGAATCCATAGATCGCTCCGTGAAAGAATGGAATCTGCTTTGCTAGAGCAGCTCTATTCAAGAGATACCGTGTGGGGAAATTATCCATCGCATCTATGATCAAATCAGCATTATGCACAAGTTCACAAACATTGGTTTCGGCTATCGTTTCTGATATTACCTCGACTTCGATATCAGGATTTATCTCTTTGAGTTTCTCTTCAGCCGATTCTGCTTTCCTCTTCCCTATATCTCTATTCCAGTGTAATATCTGCCGGTTAAGATTGCTGAGTTCTATCGTATCGTGATCCACCATTCTTATTTTCCCAATGCCTGCAACTGCCAGGTAGATAGCAATAGGAGAGCCAAGACCTCCCGCACCTGCGATGAAGACCTCTGCATTCTTCAATTTCTCCTGCCCTTCTTCTCCGAATATTCGTAGCTGTCTATTATACCTCTCCAATTCTTCACTTTTAAGCATCTCAACCGCCCAAGAAGGACCTTTAACGGGGTTCAATCGGTATGCCGCGGCCTTCGCGCGTTATCTCCAGCCTTCATGGTCTTCTCCTCCCACCGACCAATCTGCTTATCACCTCGCTTGTTACCAGTCCGCAGACTTTTCCCTTCCGGTCTATGACGGGTAGTGCGGAGATATTGTAGCGCTCCATCTTCCTGATGACGATCGCGAGAGGCTCATCGAGATCTGCAGTGATCACTTTCCTCGTCATGATCTCCTCCAACTTCCTGTACTTCTTTGCCACTGCCTTCGAGATGTCCCACGCAGTTACAATGCCCACCAGCTTCTCCTCATCAGATATGACCGGTAGATGCGTGAATTGCCCTTCTATCATTACCTGTGCAGCATCTTCAATGGCGGCATCCCCTTGAATCGTCACGACCTTCTCCCCGCTTATCATTACATCCTTCACCAGTGGTAGCTCATGGGTCTGCTTCATCGGTTTAAACATAGTATCTCTCGGCAACCGCTCGACTGGTTGAGTAAGCATAAACTCTCCCTTTTCTAGCCAGGCTTTCAACTCATCCGCGACTCTCTTTGCCATGAAGTAACTTGAGAGGGGGGAGGTGCGTACCTCTTTGCCGTTTATATCGATGCTCCCCGATTTGAGCTCTTCATACGAGACTTTTCTCAATACCGGACGAGACCTTCTGGCCACACCATAGTCGAGCACCTCGGTGATGATATCCGCATCGCTAATTCCCGTTCTCTTCGCAATCTCTTCGTTCAACACCGGTATTGGAATCCCAATGCCGAGATATAATGTCGTGCCGTATTTCTGAAAAATAGCAGCTCTGAGAAATTCAGTACGCATCTCCTTCAGATTCCCTTGTATCATTATCGTCCCTAGATTATTTACTGGCTCATGCTGCGTGCCCTCACCTATGACATACCCCTTTGCACCACAGAGAAATATCCGTGTCCCTATGCCAATAGTCTCGAAATCAGGGTCGTTAAAAAGAGGAGAGAGACTTCCTGCACCACAATAGGTCGCGTTCCGATATTCTGGGAGAAGTGTTCCCATGTAGGTGTACAAAGTCCGATCCGATGAGTTCGTCGCCACCCGGTACCTTTGATACGCATTCCTCGGATTGATCATAGTTGCTTGGTTCAAATCCTCGATGGTAATTGCGGTCTCGATCTCCTTACGGGGATAGCAGTCCGTGCCGTATGCGGTAGCTCGCACCTCTACGGGCTTTCCAGACGCTAAATCTTCTATCACATGAGCGCCACCATAGTCCATCCCTCGCTCTTCTGACAATTGTGTCGCCCCAATATAAGCATCTACCGCCGCTACCCCCGTATATGCTTCGACATTGTTTAACCACACCTTTTGCATCTTTATCGGTGGATCTGCATGCCCGAAATTCATGAAGACACCAGAGGAGCACATCGCACCAAAAGTCCCTGTCGTGACGACGTCAACCTTCCTTGCCGCTTCCTCCGGTCCCAATTCATTCACAATCTCCGTCATTTTATCTGCAGTGACGACCCTCACGCTTCCATCTTTTATCCGTTCGTTTATCTCCATCACGCTTTTCTCGATCATCCTTCATCACGGTAATTAACAATTGTTAATTAAATGGGTATATAAAGCTTTATGCAGTGCATCGTTGACGGGGTTCATATCCTTAAACGTGCAATTTCATCTTCATCGGGAAGTAAAACAATTATCGATTTTATGTGCTTTTCATTTCCATACCTCACTAATATCTCTCCTCCCCCGGCATCACTATAGCGTGCCGTTAATTTTGCCGCAATTACAACCGCATCCTTCCCCTTTGGACCTTGCAAAATCGTTATCGGGCTTCCGCACCCGAAGACCTCGAAGCTATAATCCTCAGGATACTTCAAGAGCAGAAGACGCTTATTCTCTTCTTCGTTCCTCCCAACTATCATCTTATTCCGTGCGAACCGGAAATGCCTCCCGATTTTCAGCAGCACGGTATCCCTCATCGAGATCCCTTCCGCATGCTCAACCAAATCTCTAACCTTGGAAGCAAATTCCCTGTATGTTAAGAGGCAACCTCCGGAGGGACAAGGATAATCGTTGATAGAAAACTTCGATGCAAGTTCGATCTGAGGCTTTCTGCTTCTGCCTTTTATTCCCAAGAGCTTGCTCCTATCAACCCACCCCCTCTTCTCAGGAATTGTTTCTGGTAAGAATTGAGCGGATAGCGGTCTTAAAACCATGTTCTCCAGACCGGATTCCTTTTCTATAATCTCCAACGCTCTCCTGTGCTGGCTCATCGGTCTCTCACCAAGAACCTCGCCCGTGAAGATGAAACTGGCACCAATCTTTTCTGCTACTTCCTTTGCTTTTTTGAACATGAAAATCCTGCAATCGATACAAGGATTCATTCCTGAGCCATATCCAAATTTAGGATTTCTTATCACGTTCAGATATTCTTCACCCTTCTTCATGATTATGAGTGGTATCCCAAACCTTTCAGCCACATCAGCCGCATAGCATTTGCCCTTCTGGTCACAAGTACAGAAAGGAGAAGTGAATTTCAACGCTATAACGTCTATACCTTGATCCAAAATGAGCCTGGTTGCCAATGTCGAATCCAAGCCACCAGATAGCAATCCCAATGCTTTCATAGCTTCAAAACAAGTTTTTCATGCCTCTCAATCCACATTGCTCGTCATTAGTATAAATGTAACAATTGTTAATATAATAAAGAGACTATATATAAAAAGGTGCGGTTAAATGAAAGCGCCATGTGAAATAATAATCTGGTATATCCTGCCAAGCATACGGTCAGAACTGGTCAAAAAACTCATCGAATGTGGAATGTCTCAAAAAGAGGTCTCTGAAAGGCTTGTGATAACAGAGGCTACAGTTTCGCAGTATGTAAATAAAAAAAGGGGGTCTAAGATAGAATTTAAGCAAGATACCACCAGTGCGATTGAAACGCTTGCGGAGGATGTGATAAAAGGAGATAATAATGTCAACCTGACATACCGAATCTGTGAGATATGTATGATGCTTAAGAAAGATAAAACAGTATGCGAGTTGCACAAAGATCACGATTTAGTCCCTGCGGCTTGCGAGGCTTGTTTTGAGTTGTGAAGGATAAGCTGAGATATAGATTACACCCCAATATACCGCGCATACAATGACCTTGCAATCTTTTCATCATCGGTACCCTTGATGATCGCCCTTCCATCCTTGAATATCGATATCTCTTCTCTTTCTGTCTTGAAGATGACGATGAAATCGTTAAATCGCACATCACCCAATCGTTCTAATTTCGATGCCAAATCATTCAACGAGATTTTCTTTGCATCTGCTGGCGTTATCTGGATGGCATTCCTCCCGCAAAGCGAAGTTACGATCTCTTTCTTCTCTACATTCAAGGAATCGAACTTGTGCTTGGCACAGCACCTGCATCCTTTATCTCGCATCATCGTGAGATTCTCGAACGTGTTGCTCCAGGCATCGTAAACTATCAGATTGCTCTCTCCATCTGTGGTCGTATTCTTCCCGAGCAGTATCTTTATTGCTTCTGTGCTCTCGATCGATGCGATGATGCTCGTAATTGTGTTAAGCACCCCGACGGTATCGCAGGTTGGAAGCGAACCGGGCTCCGGGGCATCGGGCAAGAAACACCTGAGGCAAGGTGTCGTCCCCGGTATGATGGGCATCGTCATCCCATGGGTTCCAACCGCACCTGCGTATATCCAAATGATCCCGTTCTTCACGCAGACATCGTTTACCAAAAATCGTGTTTGCATGTTGTCTGTCCCATCCAGTACGAGATCCATGCCGCTCATGATTTTTTCAGCGTTTATGTGGTTTAAATCCTTAACAATATCTTCTATCTCCACATCAGAATTTACCCTCCTCAGCTTCTCCGAAGCGGCAATTGCCTTCGGCACACCTACGTCATCCTCGTCGAAGAGCATCTGCCTTTGTAAGTTGTTTGGCTCAACAAAATCCCTGTCTATAATTAAAATTTTCCCGATGCCTGCTCTTGTAAGGTTGTTTGCGACTACGCTGCCTGTTGCACCACATCCAATGATAGCTACAGTACTTTCCAATAATCTTTTCTGACCCTCCTCTCCTATCTCTCTCAACAGTATTTGCCTGCTGTATCTTTCCTTCATCTTCATCATCCTACACGACGGTCATTCGTGTATAATTTCATCCATACTCCCACTCCGGTATCCTTCCAAATCCACGGTGATATAATCGAATCCTATTCCTCTCAGTTCTTTAATGACCTTCTCTTTCAGTTCGAGGAGCTTTTTCATCTCTTCTTCCACTAACTCTATACGTGCAATATCGCCGTGCTTTCTTACCCTGATTTGAGAAAAACCTAACGACTTCAACACCTCTTCCGCATCTTCAATCATCTTAAGTTTTTCACCGGTGATCCGCTCTCCGTAGGGTATTCTCGATGATAAGCAGGCAGAAGATGGTTTAGTCCAGAATGAGAGCCCAAGATCCTTTGATATCCCTCGAATATCTGATTTTGTAATCCCAACCTCAACGAAGGGATGCCATATACCCTCTTCATCGCACGCTTTAATCCCGGGACGGTATTCATCGTAATCAGAGAGATTGACACCGTCTGCTATGCATTCCATCTCCTTACCCGCTGCTATCTGCTTCAAAATCCTTGCAGATTCTTTTTTACAATAATAACAACGGTTTAGTGGATTTTTAACAAATTCTTCATTCTGGAGTTCAGAGGAAGGAATTATCATGTGCTTGATGCCGATAGCCTTTACAAATTTCTTCGCATGCTCCAATTCGCTCCTCGGAAGTGTTTCAGAATCTAATGTCACCGCTAACGCTTTTTCACCCAGCACATCATAAGCTACCTTGGTAAGGAGCCCGCTGTCAACGCCTCCAGAGAATGCAATCAAGATATTTTCTTTTTGTGCTATCTTTTGTTTGAGCTTTTCGAGTTTATGCATAATTCCTCTATCTTTCCTTCTTCCTCCAATGCCCGTATATCTATCTTAATATTTCCAAGGCTATACCGTTCTCCTTCATTTTGTACCTCAGAACTTATTTCTTAATGCACTTCTAACCCTACAACTTTGAGTTTCTTTTTAAAAAATCCTCCTACGTCTATTTCTACTGGCTTGCTTTCTATTTGCGATTTTAGCTTCTCATCACTGGTAATACCAACTCCTTCATAGGATGCAATCTCAGCGTTTTTGACCCACGCCTTATCTTTTAGCGATACTTCTATTACTTTAAAGCTTCGACACTCTCCCGGACAACAACCCTCTACTATTTTATTCACTACGTTAATATCTATAACGGGATCTTTAATCCCCCGTATTCCCTGTTCCTCCTTTATATACCCAAGTGCTCTTTCTTTTATCCTTACTGGCATAATAATATCCTCCTCATCCTCAATGACCCATCGAGTGGGTACGCTTTCCTTTCAAATACTTCTCCGGCTCTTCTTCAAACGCCTCTTTGCACCCTGCGGCACAGAAGTAATACGTCGCTCCCTTGTAATCCATCTTGTGCTCAGTTGTCTCCTTATCTACTTTCATCCCACATACCGGGTCTACTGCCTTCTTTTTAAATATCCCCATTTTTTATCACCTCCTTTTGGTTTTACTTCTCAAACACATCCAAAGCGGAACAAGCGCGGCACCTTACACATCCTGCTTTGCTTCTCTTCCACGAAAGGCCGCGATCTTTTACGATCATCGAAACCTCTTCATAGATCCTCTTCATCCTCTCAAACCCCGGTGGAATTTCGTTCTCCAGGTCGCTTCCCGGGATCGGTCTCAAGGAGAGAACGAGTGGATACACCCCCAAATCCGCTAAAATTCTGCTCCCTTCTATGATCGACTGGTCATCCTCGCCCAATCCGGCAATGATGAAACTGCTCACCTGATTCTCACCGAAGAGCTCAACAGACCTTTTCCATGCATTCATAAATCCATCAACTCCTATTCTTGCCTTTGCTGGTGCAATCTTCCTCAATACATCCTCATCAAAGCTCTCGATATGCACTCCCACGGTATCCACACCACTGGCATGTAACTCCTCAAGGTAACGAAAGTCATCAGGCGGTTCGAATTGTGCATGGATTGGAAGTCCAGTCAAATCCTTGATCGCAGATGCGCATTTGCAGAGGACCTTGATGCCCTTGTCCGCTCCTTTTAGCGTTCCTATGGTGAGCGTCACATGGCTTACCTTATCGAGTCTCTTTGCCGCATCTGCAACCTCAGCAATCTCTTCCGGCCTCTTTACTGCGGTCGTTGTCCCTTTCTTCCTAGATAGCTCAATCCCACAGAATTTACACCTATCAGGCATGTTCCAATAGACGCAGGTTTGTACCGGGGTGCTCGCGAGGCAATCCGTGCCATGAAGAAGTCCAATCTGTTTGTAAGGTATTCCCTCCTTCGTTTTGAGCTTATAAAATTCGGGCATTGGAGATTCTATTACTGCGACCTCATCATCATAGCGCTTTAATATGCCTTTTCCACCCTCAAGCTCGACACTGTATGGGGAGTTTTCAACAAACGTGCTCATGGTGGGAACATTTGCAACGGTATCTCCAAATGTAAATATTTTTGCACCTGCAGGGCCTGCACCGCCTATTCTTCCCTTATCTCCTTTTAACACCCGTATTCCATTGCTTTGTAAGTCCACTTTCAGGTATTTGAGGTTCGTCTCTTTTGATAATCTCATTCTAATCCTCCTGCCATCAGTTTACTTATGCAATCACTGGTTACCATACCGATAACCCTTTGGTTCTCATCTATTACAGGTAAGGCTGAGATCTCATATCGTGCCAATTTTTTTGCCGCGCTACCTATTGGTTCATCTAATTCTGACGTTATAACGCCTTTGGTCATTATCTCATCTATGTGATCATACTTAGTTGCAACTGCTTTAGATATGTCCCACGCAGTTATGATGCCTACTAACTTACTATCTTTTGAAATCACTGGTAAATGTGTAAATTGTGTTGTTATCATCATTCTGGCTGCATCTTCTATGCTGGAGCCTTCTCTTATCAACGGAACATCTCGTAACATAACATCCTTTACCAATACATTCGAGAGAAAGTTTTTAATGATATAGGTCAACTGTCCACTCTCCAGTAAAAAAGCATCATGTCCATAATTTGACGCCATCTCATAATATTCGACTTCTATATTGTTTGCGCTCAGCGCCCTCACGATCTCTTCTGATTGATATGGAGGATAAAGCCAGTCGGAAGTGATTGCGATTACCAGGAATTTAGCTTTCACATCCCTGAAACCCTCGGCCAGAGAACCTTCTTTTGTCAGGTCAAAGTAGTCCATTGCTTTCGTTATATACAGATAGGAGTTGGCATCAAACCTCTTAACGAAAGAGTCCCCCTTATAGTGAAGATAGCTCTCCACCTGAAAATCAGTAGAAAAGTCGAAACTATACTTCTCCTTATCCTGAAGCCGCCTTCCAAACTTCTGGTACATCGAATCATCGCTGAGGTATGTGATGTGTCCGACCATCCTCGCCAGAGCAAGCCCGGCTTTTGGAGATTCTCTATTGTAATAATCGCCATTATTCCAATTGGGATCTGACATAATGGCTCTCCTTCCGACTTCATTAAAGGCTATCTGCATGGGGCTCGATCGTGCTGTTGTCGCGATTGGAATCGCCAGACGAACCATATCAGGATAGGAAACACACCATTGCAGGACCTGCATGCCTCCTGACGACCCCCCTGCAACTGCGAAAAGTTGTTTGATGCCCAGATAATCGATTAATCCCTTCTGAACGTTTACCATGTCCGAGATCGTGATCACGGGAAAATCCAATCCATAAAGCTTTTCAGTCTTTGGATTAATCGAGGAAGGTCCGGTTGTTCCTTTACAGCCACCAAGAACATTAGAGCAGATGACAAAATATTTCTCCGTATCAAATGCCTTTCCTGGGCCAATTTCGATATCCCACCAGCCGGGCTTTTTATCCCCTTCATGCCAGCCAGCCGCATGAGCATCTCCAGATAGAGCGTGGCATATCAAGATCACATTGCTCTTGTCTCTGTTTAGTTTACCGTATGTTTCATACGCTATCCTAGCGGTGGGCAGCTTTTCACCACTATCTAAGACTAATTCATCGAATTCATAGTAATTGGTCTTCACGACTCCTGCCGAACCTTCTTGTTTAACCATTTTTCGGCCTACTTTACTGCATTCCTTAATGCCTGATCGATGTCTTCCTTGATGTCTTCCACATCCTCTAAACCGATAGAAAGGCGGATATAATCCTCGGTTACCCCTGTCTCCTCTTGCTCCTCTCTGGTTAGTTGTTGATGAGTGGTTGATGCTGGATGAATAACCAGACTCTTCGCATCTCCTATATTAGCGAGGTGGGAGAGAAGTTTTACTGAATTAATGAATTTCTTGCCCGCTTCCAATCCCCCTTTAATCCCAAATCCAAGTATGGCACCGTAGCTGCCTTTGAGATATTTTTCCGCCAATTTGTGGCTTGGGTGTTCTGGCAACCCGGGATAGTTGACCCAATTGACTAAAGGATGCTGCCTTAGGAACTCAGCCACATTCAGCGCATTTTCCGAATGTTTCTTTACTCTCAATGGCAGTGTTTCCAATCCCTGAAGGAACAAAAAGGCATTGAAAGGGCTCAGTGCCGGCCCCAGATCCCGCAGCAACTGCACCCTTACCTTAATGATAAAGGCCACATTGCCGAGTCCCGGAAAATTGCCAAATACATCCCAATATTTTAATCCGTGGTAACTTGGATCAGGCTCAGTAAACTCGGGAAATTTGTCATTACCCCAATTAAATTTACCCGAATCTACAATCACGCCACCGATAGATGTCCCGTGCCCGCCTATGAACTTGGTTGCAGAAAGAGTAAGTATATCCGCTCCATAGTCTATAGGCCTGACTAATCCGATGCCCACGGTGTTATCCACAACAAAGGGAATCCCCGCCTCATGAGCGATTTCAGCCAGTCTCTTAAAATCTGGCACATCCAGCTTGGGGTTGCCGATCGTCTCGGCATATATCGCCCTCGTCTTTTCAGTGATTGCCTCTTTGAATTCCTCCGGTTTCGTAGAATCAACAAACTTCACCTTTCTACCTAATTTTGGGAAGGTGTAGTGGAACTGCTGATATGTTCCCCCATAGAGATTGTTTGCTGAAACAATCTCATCGTCCACTTGCGTAATGGCCAAAAGGGCGAGAGTCTGGGCAGCCTGTCCTGATGCTACCGCTAACGCACCGGTGCCACCTTCAAGAGCAGCGACCCTCTTTTCAAAGACATCGTTTGTTGGATTCATAATTCGGGTATAAATATTCCCGAATTCCTTGAGGGCAAAGAGATTTGCTGCATGCTCGGTGTCTTTGAAGACATAGGATGTCGTCTGGTAAATGGGCACTGCTCTTGCTCCAGTCGCCGGATCGGGAGTCTCCTGCCCCGCGTGTAATGCCAGCGTGTTAAATCTATATCCTTTCATTTTTTCTTTCATTTTAAAACCTCCATAGCAACTTCTGCGGCTCTCTTTCCTGATAAGAGCATACCACCAAAGGTCGGTCCCATCCGTGGAAGACCAAATGCGGTCGCAGCAGCCATTCCTGCTGCAATTAAACCCGGATATACCTCCGTTGTATGCTCGACAACTGCATCTTCTGATTTTTCGACCCACATGGCCCCGAACCCTTTTATATCCACGAGCCCACGCTTCTTAAGCGATTGAACCACCGCGGCGTCGTGTCCTGTTGCATCGATCACGAGCTTCGATTCGATACCAACCGGGTCCACACAGGTAATTGCTCGTGGCAGCGCGGACACCGGTGTCCAGTTGATGACTGCCCCGCAAACCCGTTCTCCCTTTATCACCACATCATCGAACTGGGTCATGTTCAGGACCTTTACTCCAGCATCGCACGCAGCGGCAATCAACTTGGAGCATGCATGCGGGCCATCAGCAACATACAAACCCGCTTCTGCCTCTTTGTATGGTGCTCCGATCTCATCGAGAATTTCATGAGCAGGAGCCCTGATCGTCACCTTGTTCATCAGATAGCCGCCGATCCAGAATCCGCCACCGAGATAGTTGTTGCCCTCGATGAGAAGCGTCTTTACGCCATTTTCACAAAGCTTCTTTGCGGCAACGAGTCCGCTGGGTCCAGCCCCGATGACGATCACATCGCTCTCGATGCAGTCCTCAAATTCCCGGGCGAATCCGGATACAATCGCCCTCGTCACCTGCTTTTCAGATATTTTCGAAAAGAGCATACTATCTATCACCTCAATTAACAATTGTTAATTAAAGGGTATATAAAACGTTCAAACGTTCGCATTGCGCAACCCCCTATCCAAATCCTCAATCAGGTCGTCAACATCCTCCAATCCCACGGACAATCGAATGAGATTATCCGTAATTCCCACACTTCTCCTCACATCCTCTGGCATCGAGGCATGGCTCATCGTCGCAGGATGCTCAACGAGCGAATCTGCTCCTCCGAGCGATTCTGCCAGCGAGAATATCTCAAGTTCTCTCAAGAAGGAAGTCACATCACTATTTATCCTGAAGGATACGACACCTCCAAATCCACGCATCTGCCTTTTAGCGATTCCATGCCCCGGATGCGATAGAAGACCGGGATAGAAGACCTCGTCAACCTTTGGATGTTCGTTCAGATACTCGGCTATCGCAGTCGCATTCTTTTCATGCCGCTCCATCCGAACTGGAAGTGTCTTTATACCACGCAGGACGAGCCAGCAATCAAAGGGCGATGCACAAGTCCCCATCCCGTTCAGCAGGAACTGTATCTCTTCTGCAAGATCATCCGTGGTTGTTATTACCGCACCGCCGATAATATCGCAATGCCCGTTCAGATACTTTGTTGTGGAGTGAACAACGAGGTCAACCCCATATTCGATCGGTCTTAAGAAATAAGGGCTTGAGAAGGTATTATCCGCAACCGTGAGCAAGTCATGCTCCTTTGCAACCTCCACGACCATCTCGAGGTCCATGATGTTCAGTAATGGATTTGATGGCGTCTCTATCCAGATCATCCTCGTATTCGGTTTTATTGCATTCTCGATTCGCTCTCGATCGCTCAGTCTCAGGAATGTAAATTCCTGCCCAAACTTCGTCATTATATTTGTAAAGAGCCGGTATGTGCCGCCATAGATGTCATCACCAGAGATCACATGGTCACCTGCTTTCAGAAGATGCATTATCGTTGTCTCCGCAGCCATACCGCTCGAAAATGCAAAGCCTCGATTTCCACCCTCAAGTCGTGCGAGAGCGTCTTCCAATACCTTCCTCGTTGGATTGCTCGTTCTGGAGTAATCATACCCTTTTGTCTTTCCCACGTCCTCGAAGACGAAGGTCGATGTCTGATATATCGGTGTCGCAAGCGCACCGGTCGCTGGGTCCGGCTCCCTTCCTGCGTGGATTGATTCTGTATCAAATTTCATATCCCAGCCCCCTCACAGAATATCGCTTCAATTTGAGTTCTCTCATTATTCATGAACCCGTATCTCATCGTGACACCACTCAACACCTCCAGTTCTCTGATTCGCTCTTCCACCTCATTCTGCCGCCTCAAAACAAAGCGAATCGCCTCTGCAACCGGATCAGGCAACTTCCCGTGCTCTAAATCGAGAACAGGCTCTCGATGCTCCGCTACAACCTTTCCTGGCACTCCAACGACCGTGGCCCCGTCTGGAACGGATTTTACAACGACCGAGCCGCTTCCGATCTTCGCATCATTCCCAACCTTTATATCGCCGAGCACTGTGGCCCCAGCCCCGATCACGACCCGGTCACCGATCGTCGGATGTCTCTTCCCCTTACTCAGACTTGTTCCACCAAGAACCACGCCCTGATAGAGTAAAACATCGTCTCCGATCTCCGTGGTCTCCCCGATCACCACGCCCATGCCGTGGTCAATAACAAACCGTCTTCCGATCCTTGCACCCGGATGTATCTCGATGCCGGTCAAGAAGCGGTTTATATGAGAGATGAGGCGACTAAAAAAAGGGAATTTACGGCTCCAGAACCAATGTGCAATTCGATGGAGCCACAGGGCATGGAGTCCCGGGTAGCAGAAGATCACCTCAAGTGTGCTCTTTGCCGCTGGATCCTTTGCAAATATCGTCTTTATGTCCTCTTTTACCCTTTCAAACATAATCTCCTCCCTTAGATCGCGAATACCTTCTCATATTCTTTGTAAATCTCCTCGAAGACCCATTTCATGCTGAGATATCGCTCGCCTGTGTCTGGAAGGATTGCGACGATCAGTTTTCCCCTGTTCTCTTTTCGTTTTGCAACTTCAATCGCAGCCCACGTTGCGGCTCCGGAGGAGATACCCGCGAGTATCCCTTCCTCTCGTGCCAGTCTTCGCATCATATGTGCGGCATCCTCATCCTTTACCTGGATGATCTCATCAACCAGATCCCTTCTGAGCACATCGGGGACGAAACCAGCGCCAATTCCCTGAATCTTATGTGGTCCTGGCTTCCCTTTGGAGAGAACCGGAGAGGACACAGGTTCAACTGCGATTGCCTTGAATTCGGGTTTTCGCTTCTTTATCACCTCTGCAATGCCGGTGATCGTTCCGCCTGTGCCGACACCCGCGATGAGGATATCAGCCCCGCCGTCCGTATCCCTCCATATCTCCTCTGCCGTCGTCTCCCTATGAATCTTCGGATTTGCGGGATTCTTGAACTGCTGTGGCATGAATGCATTTGGTGTCGCTTTTACGAGTTCCTCAGCCTTCCTTACCGCTCCGGGCATTCCCTCCTTACCCGGCGTCAGCACGATCTCCGTACCGAAGAGTGCCAGAAGCTGCCTCCGCTCCATAGACATCGTATCGGGCATCGTGAGGATCAATCTGTAACCTTTTGCTGCGGCAACAAACGCCAGTGCGATGCCGGTATTTCCACTCGTCGGCTCGATCAAGACGGTATCCTCCTTGATTTGCCCCGCCTCTTCTCCAGCCTCGATCATCGCGACCCCAATCCTGTCCTTTACGCTACTCATGGGATTGAAAGATTCAAGTTTTGCAACGACCTCCGCATCTAATCCCTCCGCTATTCTATTCAACCTCACGAGGGGCGTATTCCCGATGAGTTCGGTCACGTCCCTCGCGATCCCTCTCTTCAGTTCTGGTATCTTTACCATCTAGTGCATCACTTAACAATTGTTAAGTCACGGGAGTATATAAAGGTATATGCTTTTTGGATACTCACCATTCACACACGCTTCAGCATATAATAATTACTAATTCCTGCTCCATCCTCTAAGATAACATTCAAATCCCGCAATCTGCTCCGTATATCATCTGAAAACTCCCAATCCTTTTTATCCCGAAGCTTCTGCCTTATCTCGATTATCAAATCGATCAGGTCGTCCGTCAAATCTTCTTTGCTATCTCCCACAGAAAGCTTTAAACCCAGTATCTCCCCAAATTCTATAAATAGATGCTTTACATCACGTAATGCTTCCCTGGATACCTTCTTGTCATCTATGTAGCGATTTACAGCTCTCACCAGATCGAAAATAAGGGATAACGCAAGAGGTGTATTGAAATCATCATCCATTGCGTCTAAAAACTTATTTTTGGCATCGATCAACTTTTCACTAAATTCCTCATCCCCCTCCATGTATTCTTCGTTCATTCCGTCCAACAGTCCATCAATCGTCCGAATCAAATTATAAATCCTTTCCAAGCTCCTTTTAGGCTGTTCCAGTGCTTCTTCGCTGAAGTTGATTGGACTCCGGTAATGTGTTGATAAAACAAAAAATCTGAATACATCTGGCTCGTATCTCTCCAGCAATTCCCTTATCGTCATGAAATTTCCAAGCGACTTTGACATCTTCTCCCCATTTACATTCAGAAATCCTGTGTGCATCCAGTATCGCACCATCGGCTTCTTTCCGGATGATGCCTCCATCTGTGCAATCTCTGCCTCGTGATGTGGAAATATCAGGTCCTTCGCACCTCCATGAAGGTCATATTGCGGTCCGAAATAGGTATTTGCAATCGCTGTATCCTCGATATGCCAGCCGGGTCTCCCTCTACCCCAGGGCGAATCCCAGGCTGGCTCTTCTTCTCGCTTCTTCCAGAGTGAAAAGTCGCCTGGATTTCTCTTCGTTGGGTCTGGCTCTATCCGATGTTCCGTCAAATCTTCAATGGTTTGGTTTGAGAGTTTACCAAAATCCTCAAACTTCGTCTCATCGAAATAAACGCCGGTCTCGGTCTCGTATGCAAACCCCTTCTCAATCAGCGTCTTTATCTGCTCGATAATCTCAGGGATGTGTTCCGTCGCCCTCGCATAAAGATTCACGTTATGTATGCCAAGCGCGCACATATCCTCAAGGTATCTCTTCTCAAATCTTCTGGCAAGCTCTATCGGTGTAATTCCAAGTTCAGATGCCCTTCTTATGATCTTATCATCTACATCCGTGATATTTTGGAGATAAAATACACTAAATCCCCTGTATTTGAGATACCTTGCGATGACATCGAACGCGATATATGTTCTCGCATGACCGATATGTGACTCATCGTAGACCGTGGGACCGCAGACAAAGATGTTCACGCGGTTTTTATGTATCGGCTCGAATAGTTCCTTCTCCCCGCTCAGCGTATTATAGATCATCATAAGGCCGGGATTGGGATTCGAACCCAAATATCGCGGTCTGCAGCCGCGCACCTAAGCCACTCGGTCATCCCGGCATACCATAGCTAGCTCTTTCTACATCACACTTTCTTTTATAACCCTCTATCGCAGCATGTAGCCCATCCGCAGCCAGATTGGAGCAGTGCATCTTTATCGGAGGCAAGCCGTCCAATTCCTCTGCCACATCATCTCTTGTGATCTTTAAAGCATCCGCAATCGTCTTTCCCTTTGCGAGCTCGGTAATCATCGAGGAGGTGGCAATCGCGGCTGCGCATCCAAATGTTTTGAATTTAACATCCTTTAATCGATCCCCGTCAACCTTGATGTATATGGTCATCAAATCGCCACATATTGGATTTCCAACCGTGCCAACGCCATCCGGGTTTTCCATCTCTCCCATATTTCTCGGATTTTTAAAAAGCTCCATGACCTTCTCGCTATACATTTTATCTCTTTTCCATCTCCTTTCTCCACCTTTCTATTTCAAACTCTTTCTTCCACAATGGTGATATCTCTCTTAACCTTTCTACAACTTCAGGCAGTACTTCTAAGACGTATTCTACTTCCTCATCCGTGTTTTCTCTTCCCAACGTGAGGCGTAAGGAGCCATGTGCTTCTACCTCATTTAATCCTATTGCCATGAGCACATGGGAAGGCTCCAATTTCTTGGATGAACATGCTGATCCAGTAGATGCGGCTATGCCTTCGTCATCCAAGCTCATGATCAACGATTCACCCTCGATTGCGGTGAATCGGAAGTGGGCATTGTTTGGGAGTCTTTCTTTTGGATGACCGTTTAAATAAGATTCTTCAATTGTATTCACCGTATTAGGTATCAATGTATCTCTGAGTTTGAACAGGTGAGGAACATCCTTATCCATCCTCTTCTTTGCAAGCTCGCACGCCTTACCAAACCCGACGATTCCCGGTATATTCTCGGTACTGCTCCTTAAACCCCGTTCATGCCCTCCTCCGTGAATTATCGGCTCTATCCTTACCCCTTTCCTTATGTAGAGCGCTCCGACGCCCTTAGGACCGTATATCTTATGTGACGAGAGCGAAAGCAGATCGATATTCATCCTTCTCACATCGATCGGAACCTTTCCCGCTGATTGCACCGCATCGGTATGGAATGGGATACCACTCTCAGATGCGATCTTTGCGATCTCTTTTATCGGCTGAATCGTGCCTATCTCGTTATTCGCATGCATGATACTGATAAGGATCGTTTCGTCGTTTATCGCAGATTCTACATTCGACGGATAGACTGTTCCAAATCTATCAACCGGAAGGTATGTGACCTCAAATCCTTCCCTTTCCAAAGCCCTGCATGTTTCAAGCACCGCTGGATGTTCGATCGAGCTCGTGATGATATAACCCTTCTTCTTTTTGTATGCAATACCCTTTATTGCAATATTATCCGATTCCGTGCCTCCTGCCGTGAATATGATCTCATCGCTTTCCGCATTGATAAGCTCTGCAACATTTTTTCGCGCTTCGTCCATCGCATTGTGTGCCTCCCTACCATAAGCATGAAGGCTCGATGCATTTCCATAAAACCTCGTGAAATAGGGTAGCATCGCATCCACTACCGCAGGATCCACCGGGGTTGTTGCTGCATGATCCAGGTATACTCGCTTTTTCGCGGATTTCATTTTCTCCTCAACACTGCCCATTTTTTCATCCTTGATTATCCTCAGGTTCATTGTCTCAAAACCTCTTTACGCTTAGACTCACTCACAAATCCTTAACCTCTACCACTTACCTCAACACTTCTTCAGAATTATCTCAGCAGCCTTCTTTCCGGAGAGGAGCATGCCACCAAATATCGCACCCATCCTCGGCGAGCCAAATACTGCATTAGCTGCCATTCCCGCGACGATTAGACCCGGATAGACCTCCTTCGTATTCTCGATAATCGCGCTCTCGCCAACATCTGCCCACATCGGCTTCTCTCCTATCACCTCTCCGGTCTCAGTGCTCAGTTTTGGGCCTATCTTCCTGCATACAATCCTGCATACCTCACTATCATGCCCCGTGGCGTCCACCACGACCTTTGACCTTATCGTGAGCGGGTCAACATGGAGATTTGCGAGCCCTACCGCACTCCAGTTTAAAACGAGCCCACATATCCTATCACCTTCTCGTATCATCACATCCTCGACGCTGATCAGGTTAAATATCCGTGCACCTGCCTTTATCGTCCTTGAAGCAATGGTTGAAACTGCTTCTATGGCATCGGCAACCCAATAACCTTCTTCGTATTCCTGCGAGGGGACACCGAATTCATCTAATATCTCTCTTCCCCCTTCTTGAACGACGATTCGAGGGAACATCATCCCACCGCCCCACATACCGCCTCCGATTGAGAGTTTTCGCTCAAAAATAGCTGTTTTCACGCCTTCCTTCGCAAGGTAGTATGCCGCGGTCATGCCAGCGGGACCCGCTCCGGCAATAGCAACGTCCGTTTCGGTTACCTCGAGCAAATCCTTCATATAGGTCTCGATTATCGCTTTTGAGACCTTTATTTCATCTATTTCTGTTTTCCTCATTCTTTCACCTCCTCAGAGCCGATGGGAGATCTGAACTCCCATAATCCGATCTGCAGTCGGACGCGTAGCCGCTCCGCCACCTCGGCTTACCTTAATGAATGGTTAAGTGTCTCCCGAGCCTCTTCGCAAGCGCCATAATGGTCAGCATCGGAGGTGCTCCCGGAGCTTCAGGCAGAACACTTGCATCGGCGATGAAGAGCCCCTCTATCTCCGTCTCAAGGTCTGATTTCACGATTTTCCCTATCGCTGCCGTTCCGCCAGGGTGTCCACCTCGCAATGACGTGGTGCATATGCTCTTTGGCTCCACTCCTGCCCGCTCCAGGATTTCGGTAGCTACAATTGTCCCTTCAAGTAAAGCAACCGAATCTCTATCAGTCATGTACTTTTCGACAGTCCCATTAGCACGCACGCGTCCACTCATCTCGTCTTTTATTTTTATCATGAGTCCGAGGATGTCCTTCCCAGTCACGTCGTAACCTTTGTGGTTGAGTAGATCCATGGTACGTCTGGCGAAATGCGGTGACAATATGAACTTATTAAAAGAAGGGTCTGAGATCAACGCTTGCATGGTCGCTTCTTCATTGAACTTGATGCCCTTTAAAACACCTGCTACCGTGATGTAGGGGTCAATGAAGAGGTTTTTACCAACTTCGTCCGGAGCAAAGTCACTGGCGAGCAAAATTTTCGGCGTTTCTAAAGCTCCCGCGGCTAATATCACCATGTTGGATCTGAATTCTTTCCCCTTTGCCAATACCCCACGAGCACGACCGTTCTCTATGATGACCTTCTCAACTTTCGTATCAGGCTGGATCGTAACCCCTTGGCGCGTTAATTCCGCTACCCAACTCGCTGCGGTCCACTTCGCATCCGTCGGGCAACCAAAGACGCATTCACCGCAAGGCTTACGTCTGCAAGACATGCACGTATCGAAATCTATCACTTTAGGCATTGGCACCGCCTTGTAACCAAGCTCTGCACTCGCATCCACGAGTTTTTTCGTCCCTTCACCATAGCAATTCTCGGGCACCGACTTTATTCCTATCTCGCTTTCTAACTCGCTAAATTCCTGTTCTAAATCAATTCCAATAGATTTCAGTTCCTTCTCAAGGCTCCTCGGCCCGTTTCCGGCTGTAACCAGGGTGGTCCCGCCAACGCAGAGCGCCCTTGCTATCTCAATCCTCTGCTCGGATAATATCCGGTCATAGTACGTTATCGCAGCTTCACGCTTACCGTATGGGCCAGCCTCCACTACCACCACATCGTTGCCTCTCCCTCTTTCAGCTAATTCCTTTGCTACCACGATGCCACCGGCACCAGAACCTACTATAATCACATCTGCTTCCATCTTCACTCAATCCCCTCCGTTAGATCTTTAACATCCCGACCATCTCCTCATAGTTAACAATCGTTAAGCTAGTATATAAACTTTTAAAAATTCGCAGACGGTGTCGAGATACAATGCCACCACTTTCTCGGCAACTTCCGGTGAAATTCGCGCTCCTACGAGTGAAATAAAAACCTCTGCATGGTCAGGAGGCACGCATGCCAGACTCTCCAAGCCCTTCATCACCAAATCCACGAGATAAGCAAGCTCATCATTGGTTAAGCTCCGCAGTCTTCTCTCAAAGTCTTTCACCTCCTTTGAGAAATGGTTGGCGAGCGGCGGCAATATCGACCTGTAAGGCATCTTCGAGTGATCACACAGTATCTCCTTTAACTCAGGCGCGAGCTTCTTTAAGAGTGCTATGTCCTTTTCATCGAGCTCCCTCGGCATTTCTACTGTGGCATCTTAATGATGATATTTGTTCATCTCAAATCTTCTCAGTAGCAATGCATTTCCAACTACGGTAATATCGCTTAAAACCATGGCAATTGCAGCAAGCATGGGAGAAAGAATAATGATGTGAAATACCGGATACAGAACTCCCGCAGCTATTGGGATAGCCACACCATTATATAGAAAAGCGAAGAACAAGTTCTGCTTGATTTTCACCATTGTCTTCCTGCTTAATCTCAATGAACAACTTACCTCACTTAGATCCTCCTTCGTCAACACTATATCCCCTGCTTCTATGGCGATATCGGTTCCACTTCCAATGGCTATTCCTATATCTGCCTGTGTTAGTGCTGGTGCGTCATTTATGCCATCCCCTATCATGGCAACAATTTTACCTTCTTCCTGCAATTTCTTAATCGCAGTAGTCTTCTCTCCTGGCAGCAGCTCAGCAAGGACTTTGTCTATGTTTAGTTCTTTAGCAACTGCTCTTGCTGCTCTTGTATTGTCCCCAGTAAGCATGATTATTTCCAGACCTTCTTTCTTCAATTCTTCTATTGCTTCACGAGCACCTTCCTTCAGAATGTCGGCAACAGCAATTATGCCTGTGGCTTTTCCATCTACCCCAAGGATCATAACCGTTTTGCCTTGCTCCTCCAACCTCCCTATTTTATCTTCAATATGGCTTAGTTCGATTTTATCCTCTTCCATAAGCTTCCTATTGCCCAGGGAGATGTGATGATTTTTATACGTTGCCCTTATACCCTTTCCAGGGATGGCAATAAATGAATCTGCTCCGGATATTTCCACTCCCTTTTCCTTTGCACTTCGGATTATCGCTTCTCCTATCGGATGTTCTGACCCCTTCTCCGCGATAGAAGCAAATTTCAATATCTCATCTTCATGCAGACTTCCTACGGCGATAATATCTGTGACCACCGGCTTTCCATCTGTTAAAGTGCCGGTTTTGTCAAAGACGATAGCATCGAGCCTATGAGCTTCTTCCAGCGATGAACCACTTTTGAACAAAATCCCGTGTTCCGTGCCTTTACCTATGCCCACCATTACCGCAGTGGGTGTCGCAATTCCTAAAGCACAGGGGCAGGCAACCACGAGCATAGCAACAAAGACCGTAAGTGCAAAAAGAAATGGCACACCGATTAAGAAATACCATACCCCAAAAGCAATTATAGCTGAGAGTAATACCCCCGGGACGAAGTAGGTAACCACCTTGTCTGCAATTCTCTGTATCTTCGGTTTTGAATTCTGAGCCTCCTCAACCAATCTGATTATCTGCGCAAGCACGGTATCTCTTCCCACCTTCTTTGCCTCTATTTTCAGCATACCGCTTTTATTTATTGTTGCTCCAATAATCTCATCTCCTCTTTCCTTTTCCACCGGTATAGACTCACCAGTAATCACGGATTCATCAACATAAGAGTATCCTTCGATGGCAACACCATCTACTGGTATTCTTTCCCCTGGTCTAACTACTACGATATCTCCAACGCAGAGATGTTCGGCGGGAATATCCTCTTCCTCTCCATCTCTTATTATTGTAGCTTTCTTGGGAGTAAGCCTCACCAGATTTTTTATCCCCTCCCCAGCTTTGCCAGTGGATATACTCTCCAGTAACATTCCCAGCGTTATAGTGGTGATAACAGTCGCAGAGGCTTCATAGAATGTGGGGGCGGGAATGAAAAAGGTAGCGGTGACACTATAAAGGTATGCTGTCGTAGTGCTAAGAACCACAAGGGTATCTACGGTTGCGCTTCTGTTCCTTAAGGCACCGTAAGCTCTTCTGTAAAAAGGCGACCCCACCACAAATTGGACTGGCGTGGCTAAGATGAAGAGCAGAATTTTATCCTGTGGGAATTCAAAGAATAGCTCTATAAGCACAATGGGGATTGTGAGAAGAAGTCCGAGGAAGAAGATCCGCCACTCTTTCCTTCTTTCTTCTTTCTCCTCTGCTTCTTTCTCAGATTCTTTAACCTTATATCCAATGCGTTCAACAGCATTTATGATCTCTTTCAATTCTACCCGCTCTGGGTCATATTCCAGGCTTGCTTTTCTGGTAGCGAAATTGACTGCTGGATTAGAGACTCCTTTTAATCGTGAAAGAGTTCTTTCAATTGTGGCAGCGCAGCCGGGGCAATCCATTCCTCCTATTTGCAAAACGACCTTTTTCTTCACCTTTTCCACTCCCTCTTTACTCTTCACCTCTACAAACTTTTTTATATAACGCCTTATTAATTAACAATTGTTATTAAAAGGGATGGTATGATGATCGAAACGATAACAATACTGGGCGGATGTAGCAAGTCTGGTGACCCAGAACCAGTAAAAGAGGTAAATCTTAAAAAGGGCGATGTTGTCAGCATCGTAGGTCCAACCGGTTCTGGAAAGACGATGTTAATAAATGACATAGAGCTATTTGCATCCGGGGATACACCAACAAAGCGAAGAGTCCTCATAAATGGCGATGAAGTTCTGGAAGAGATAAGAAACAATCCCCATAAGAATCCAATTGCCCGGATAACGCAGCATACAACCTTTTTATCTGACCTTCCGGTCTGCGATTTCTTAGAGCTTCACGCGAAGATCAGGCAGGATGGAGAGAGGTATCTGATAAAGAAGACCTTAGACCTTGCAAATCAATTATCTGGCGAGAATATATTACTGAGCAGTCGTATGACCGAGTTATCGGGCGGTCAAACAAGGGCTCTGCTCATCGCTGATGCGGTCGTTATCGGAAATACACCAATTATCTTGCTCGATGAGGTTGAGAACGCCGGAATATACAAGGATAGGGCATTAAAAATTCTGAGGGGGTATCAAAAGATGATGGTATTTGTAACACACGACCCCGTGATTACGCTATTCTCTGATTTCCGGATTGTTATGCGCAATGGAGCGATGGAGAAGGTGATAAAAACGACAGAAGAAGAGAAAAAGGCTGCGGAAGAAGTTAAAAGAGTGGATAACCTCTTGATGGACTTGAGAGAGAAGATAAGGTCTGGAGAGACAATTGAGCTTAAGGAGGTGGTTGTATGAAGTTGGTCGTTTGTGCTGGACCTCCATCTTCCGGGAAGACATCTGTTTTAAAGTCTGTATGTGGAAAACTCCTTCAAAGAGAGAATAAAATCGCATACCTCAAGATAGATACGCAGTATGCAATAGAAGATGAGATATTCAAAAAAGAGTTTGGAATACCGACAAAGAAAGTATATACCGGAGACTTATGCCCGGATCATGTGAATGTGTTGATTCTCGGCGATGGATTAAATTGGGCTGAGAAAGAAGGGGCAGATGTTCTTTTGGTTGAATCTGCTGGGCTCTGCTTGAGGTGCGCACCTTATGTGGAAGGCGGACTTGGTATTGTCGTCTTAGAGGTTACGAGCGGCATGCAGTTGCCATTGAAGCTTGGACCGATACTCTCACTTGCAGATGCTGCGGTCATGACAAAGATAGACCTCATATCGCAGGCTGAAAAAGAGGTATTTAGAGCAGGAATAAACAAGGTTGCACCAAATGTATGCGTCCTGGAGGCAGATGCGCTCCATGGAATTGGTATCAGCCCACTTGTGAAAATGATAGAAAGATGTCCAGAAATTGTGGGAGAACTTAGATTGAAGGGTGTGCCACCACTCGGCGTTTGCACGATATGTATTGGGAAGAAGGAGATCGGATGGGAGAAGCACTTTGGAATATTGCGGGCTTTAGAAGGCGATTTATTCTATCGGGGTGAATGATGAAGCGCGATGAGATATTGAAGATGCTGCCGGATAAGAACTGTGGAATATGTGGCTTTGAATCTTGCGAGCTTTTTGCAGAAGAAGCAGAAAAGGATATAGGTCTGCTTAAAAGGTGTATCTACTTAAAAGAGGGTTATGAACAGGAAAGAATTCGGCGCGTGGAGTACGCTACAGAAGATATTCTCGGAAATGATTATGACTTCATACTGACGCCATTTCCAGATGAGAAGTCCTGCAGGGAGGTGATACTGCCGTTCAATCCGATGCTCTTGAGAGAGTTGCATATTACAAAAGGGGACATCATCGTTGGAAGACCGATGGGTCAGGGATGCCCAGTGCAGCACGTGATGGAGGTGATAGATGCCGATAGATTTGGTGTCATAACGGTCTGGATAGTTGGACCCCTGTATTCGAGGGATAAGGAATTCAAGGAGATCGGACCCTACAACGTGATAGGATTTGAAGGTTTGGCAAAAGTGGTGAAGAGAGAGCCGATCTTTGGGCACCGACAGCGATTCTTGCCAGGATACTGTATGATGAACCTCGGACATACCGGTCTGGTGAATTTTATAAACAAGACGAAGGATGGGATATATGTGCGATTGGAAGATATAATAATCGGCGTTTAGTAAGATGAAATCGCTATGTAAAGTAATCGTATGTGATGTGTTGCCGGGCATCTTTTGCTATTTCGTGCTAATGACTCTTCTTCTCCCCATTCTTCTAAAACCGGCTCAATTATGTAGCTTAATTCAGGTTCTTTCTTTTGAACTGCTTTGACAACACGAAGATTTGGAACGGCTTCGCCGTTTATGTTCCATTGCATCGCAATGTGAAAGAAAGTGCACTCAAATAATCAACTGGTTTTGTCAGTAAAAACTCCCCTTCTACAATCATTCTTTTCAATATCTCAGATAGCTTTTTTGCTCGTAATCTATCTGATTGCCTTAATGTTATAGGAATCTCTCTGTTATCTATCTCGATACTCCCTAGATTCCCTTTAAACGCATCGCCAAGACATGAAGATAGGCAAGTGCCACAATTAAAACATTTGTTCTTGTCAATGCCTTTCAACTTGGAAAAAGCCTTAGTGGGGCAGTACTTCTCAACGTCGCAGACATCATGCTGATAACATTTGTCAGCGTCAAAATCTATCTCTTCTAAACCCTGCCAGACATGAGCATAGTTGCTCGCTGTAGATGGCACTCTATTCCTTATATCGGCTATTGGTAGCTTTATCTCTTCGTCTAATATTCTAAGGTTAGAAATAACTTCTTCATCCATCACTGGGATTGGAATCGCAATAGAGGTTATACACTCAGGACCACTGGAAGTGGTGAACCCTCCCATGAAGGTTGGATTCATATCATACATATCAGCTATCACGGAGAGATTTGGTCTTTCCCTGCTGCTTCTCGTCCCCTCGCCTATTACGTATCCCACCGCACCATTCACCAGTATTTTAGTGCCCACACCGATAGTTTTTAGCATAGGATCGTTCTCTAACGGGTTAAGCTCGCCACATCCGCTCACTGAAATCTCTTTGTAAGGACCTGTTAGCCCTTTGACAGAGAATATCGTTTCAACCCTCCCCTCCACGGGATTTAAAAAGCCCATATAGTTCTTAAAACAGACTCTGATACCGAACATCCTTGCAAATTCGATATCTTTTATCGTCACTTTCTTTTCGATTATCTTATCGCCTGTTTCTACTTTGATTGTTACCTCTTTACCCTCTACCAGTTCGCGAAACAGATGTCCACCACCATACTCAGAATTTGCATGGGCTGTGCCATAAACGATTACATCCACAACACCCAACCTCTCATTTGGACATGGACCTGGAAAAGCCGGAACATCATTTAACCAAATCCTTTCTGCTCTTTCAAACTCCCCTCTTCCTGTTATTGGTAATAGCATTATTGCTGCGGTCCCAGACATTATACCACAGGTAGCACATGTGACCACATCCACGTTATCCATCGTAACGGGCTCATCATTTCGCAACATCTCCTTAAATTCTTCGGCAGTATAAACGACAGCTTCTCCTTTCTTTATTTTTTCATTTATCTCTTCTATACTTTTATTTTCCATCTTCTTCATTCCCTATACTTACGAATACTCCCCCGGCTAAAGCTCTCTCGGCCTATCACGATATCCGGAGCATCCTTTCGATAGCCCTCCATGCTTCCTTTGCTAACTCACGCTGGACGAGTACTACCGGCTTCTCGAACTCCAACGCCTTTTCCACTTTTGTCAAGGTATGCATCTTCATCTGTGGGCATACCGCGCTTTCTGAGAGGGGGTAGAACTTTTTCCCCTGCGTCTTTGTCTCCTTCTGCAACCTGTATAAGAGCCCAACTTCCGTACCTATTAAAAATTCTTTCCCCCTCGCCTCTTTGCAGTATCTTACCATCCCACTTGTCGATGCGATATGGTCTGCTATCTCCTGTACTTCGGGGATGCACTCCGGATGAACGACTATTTCTGCAGCCGGATGGTTCTTCTTCCCTTCCCACAGGTCCTCAACCGCAATCTGATGATGAGTGGGGCACAAGCCATACTCGGGAATAGGGATTATCCTCTTCGAAGTCCTCTTCTCCACATACCTCGCAAGATTATGGTCGGGTCCGAATATAATGGTATCCGAGTCCATAGTCTCAACGACCTTGGGTGCATTCGCCGAGGTGCATATGCAGTCAGCCAACGCTTTGCAATCCGCGAGCGTGTTTATGTAGAGAACGACCTCTGCATCCGGGTTCTTCTCCTTTGCCTCTTCCAGCTCTTCCACGGTTAACATCTGCGCCATGGGGCAGATTGCACCAAGATCAGGAATGAGAACCTTCTTATCTGGATTGAGGATTGCCGCGGTCTCAGCCATGAAATCCACGCCACAGAAGACAATGATCTCAGCATCGGTCTCCACTGCACGTCTCGCAAGTTCAAGGGAGTCACCAACAAAATCTGCAATATCTTGAATCTCTGGCCTCTGGTAGTTATGTGCCAAAATTATTGCATTCTTACTACGCTTGAGTCGTTCAATTCTCTCTCTTGCCATAACCTTCACCACCTAGAATGTTCGCGCGTCAGTCGGGCATTCCTCAACGCATCTCCTGCACTTAACGCATATCTCAGGAAGGGCCCCTGTCTTAAACAGCTTGAAAACCCCGCATTGTATGCGGTATACTTGTCAAGGTTCATCGGATGAATGTGTGACCAGAGCTTCTCGATCCAGGGATATTCTCGAGCAGCCTCCTCTATCTCTTCTACCACTAAGCCATCTGGGAAGCTCTCGAGCAATTCTTTTCCATACTCCGTTAGGCCCAAGTAAGTTGTATCTTCGTCTTCTTGAAGCTTAGATCCTGCTCTATACTTCTCCTCAATGCTCTGCCCTGACTTCTCTACCTCTATTTTTGTAGCTTCGTCCAATTCCCCCAAGCCCCGCCTCTCTCGATGCTTTGGGGAAATACCAGGTCTGTACTCGAGCAAATCAAAATCCATACCGAATCTTCCTACCGGAAATCCTTTCTCATCGAATTCCTTGAATATCCCCCTTGCCTTATCCCTGCTTCTTCTCAGCCATTCTGGAAGCTTCCGATCCTCCTCATACCCTTCATCTGAGTATTCCAGCTCCCTCAAAACCCTTCTCCTCTCCTCTTGATCCATTATCATCCGTTTACATTTGCTTTAGCAAATGGATTGCCTTCGGCAATCACAACTTCCTTCAGATGACCTTCATAGCCCAGCTCTTCTATCTTCGGTAAAATCCTTTCCGGCTCTCCCGAGCTTATAATGCGCCCTTCATGCATGATGTGGGCTACATTCACCCTCAAGTATTGAAGGATATGCCGGTGGTGCGTTATGAGGAGCGCGGAACTGCCGAATTCTTCAATTGCCGTGCCAAGCTCATTCCCAATGAGTTTTAGCGCATCAATATCCACACCGCTATCAGGCTCATCAAGGATCATCAATTCTGGTCTCATGGCAAATAGCTGCGCAAGTTCTGATTTCTTCTTCTCACCTCCTGAGAACCCAAGGTTGACATCTCTCTCGATGAACGACTCGGCTAATCCCACACTTCTGATAAAGGGTAGAGAAAACTCTTCTCTTTCACCAAGAAGTGGATTCCAGGGACTCTTACCTGCTGAAAACCGTATCATGTCCCTCAGTTTCACGCCCATCACCGCTGGTGGGGCTTGATATGCCAATGCGATTCCGAGCTTTTCCCGCTCGTAGATGCTTTTCCCTGCAAGATTCCTTCCCTCGAAGTAGATCGTCCCTCTCTTCACCTTATATTGCGGATAACCGATGAGTGTCATTGCCAGGGTGCTTTTTCCGCACGCATTAGGGCCCAATAGTGCGTGTGTCTCACCAACTCTTATGCTCAGATTCAACCCTCTCAAAACCTCCTTATCGGCTACACTCACCCATAAATCCGTAACCTCTAACACCCTACCGCAACACCTCCTCCAAGATTAACTCAGCCGCCTTCTCCATATGCCTTCACCTCTCAAGCCGAGGGGGAGATTTGAACTCCCCTGATCCAATCTGCACTCGGACGCATAGCCACTCTGCCACCTTGGCGTTACCGCCATAATTAACAATTGTTAACTACCCTATAAAAGGTTTAGGGTTGACATAACAAGAGAGTGCCAACCCTCGAACGCGTGTTTTTAACGATTGTGAATAAACTTATAAAATTACGGGCTTTAATGAATACATAAATGGGGAGAGAAGGAATATGAAATCACCATGTGAAGTAATCGTGTGGGATGTGTTGCCCAGCATACGAGCTGCACTCGCCGAAGAATTGGTTCAAAGGGGTTTATCTCAAAAAGAGATCTCAAAAAGGCTCGGAATCACACCTGCAGCAGTCTCTCAATATGTATCAAAGAAGAGAGGGTGTAAGATTGATGTTAAAGAGGTTATAAAGGATGAGATAAAAGAACTCGCAGACGAGATAATTCAGGGTAAGATAGACAACGTGGTTCTCAAAACATGTGAGATATGCATGAAACTGAGACGAAATAGAGTTGTTTGTGGATTGAACAAGTGCGATGTTGATGATGAATGCACTATCTGTCTGAGTTTAAATTCCTTAACGGTGCAATGATATGATCCATATTGACCTTCGTCTGCGTGTAAGCCTCGATTCACCTCGCTATTAGCCTCGAAACGTATTTCGCCAACGCCACGATCGTGAGTATAGGCGGTGCACCGGGTGCTGCTGGAAGCACGGATGCATCCGCCACGTATAACCCGCTTACCTCAGTCTCAAGATTTTGATCGACCGCGATACCAATCCTCGCAGTCCCGCCGGGATGCGCACCCCTTAGAGGGGTAGATACAAAAGTTGAGGGGTCAGCACCCGCTTTCTCCAGAATAGAGCCAGCAAGAGAAGCTCCTTCTGAGAGAAGGACTGCATCCCTGTTTGTTACGCCCTTTTCCACCTTTTCATCGAGAACTCCTACCTCCTCATCTTTTATCTTCACCATTATCCCGAGGATGTCCTCTGGAGAAGCTTTTAAGCCCCTCCTCTCCATCCCATTTACGAGATGCCGTGAGAAATGAGGGGAAAGAAGAAAATCGTCAAATTTCATGACTGCATTCATAGTTACCTCCTTGTTAAACCCTATTCCCGCAAGAATCCCGCCGATTGTTAGAAAAGTGTCCACGAACAAGGACAAAGACGAGGTGGGTAATCCAATTCTTTTTAATAATCGAGGTGTCTCTAAGGCTCCCGCGGAAAGAACAACGGTGTCATCCGAAAATACCCTGTCACCGCATCGCACACCCTTCACCTCACCGCTCTTCACGAGCACCCCATCAACCGGCATGTTCGTGAGTATCCTCGCACCGTTTCTTTCAGCCTCCTTCACAAAGCTGAGAGCACTCCATTTTGCAGCCTCCGGACAGCCGAACGAGCACCTGCCGTCAGATTTGCATCTATTCGGGTCTATAAACTTAGGCATCTTCTTCACGTCTAAGCCGAGGTTCTTCGCAGCGTCCATAATCCGTCGCGTGCCTTCACCAAATAGAGAATCGGGGAGAATCCCAACCCCAAGCTCCTTCTCTACTTCCTCAAATTCCACCACGAGGTCAATCCCAACCTGTCTTAATTCATCTTCCAGGCACCTCACGCCATTCCCCGCTGATACCGTAGTGGTTCCTCCCAAACAGATCGTTCTCATAACCTTCACTTCTGAATCAACATTCGAATAGTGTTTAAATGCATCCTTGTCCTCTATCTCTGGCCCTTTTTCTATCAGTGTCACCGCCAGACCTTTAGCAGCCAGTTCCTTCGCTACCGTTGCACCTCCGGCTCCCGAACCGACAACGATTACCATGCTTTTTATGATTATTATTGATACCCAAAAAAGAAAAAAGGATAGCTTGCAATTCAAAAGGTTCTGAGTATCGCTTCAAAAAAGAGCCTGACGAATGTAGAAACCATCTGTTCCGATTGTAAAACGGGATTGCTGGATAAGAGCGTAGATGTAGGTCTATTATACGATACCGTTCACACCTTGGGTTATCCCAATGGGGTACTAGAGAGCTCCATCGAGTAGTGAAACCACGTGGAACTCTATCCTTCAGTGACCAGCATATAACTGCCTCACGGTCTCACCATCGTGGATCCACATTTCGGGCAGGTCTGTTGATAGCACGGCACTCCGGCTTGGTGGGGCGTGGTATATCCACATTGTGGGCACCGGCACTCGCCACCGGGACCTAAGCCTCTGCCACCTCGATTCCGCCCTCTCATCCAGCCAGGTGGCACTCGTGGAGGGACCTCAGGGGCTTCATCCTTAGCCCTCATTACTACGTAGTCACCTCCTTCAACCCGTATAGCTTTCCCCTCGATGAAGGCTTCTGCTATCTTTCGACGCGCTTCACTTAATATCCGGTGGAACGTGGGTTGCGAAACGCCCATTCTTTCCGCAGCTTCCTCCTGACTCAACCTAAGATAGTCTTTCAGCCGAATACTTTCCAGTTCCTCGACTTTCAATATGCTTTCCCACACATCGGTGCGAGACATCGCATCTCCTTTCCGCGGTTCGAAGTAGAGGAAATGTGGCTGAAAGCCTACGCACCTGCATCGTTTTCGACCTGGCATATATGAATATATATTCGAAATCCTGATAAATTTTTGGCGCCTTGTTCAGTAAAATTTACTTCACAACGGTCTCCAGGGTGGTATCGATCACCGTATCGAACTTTACCTTCTCCTCCCAACCTGCACGCTCAAACATATCCATGAAGCACACGCCAATGATCTTCGGTTTCTTCTCACCCGCTATATCGTCAATCAACCGATTCACATCCTCTGGCGGGCATCCGAACTTTGGCATCGCTAAGCCACCAAGCACGACAACCGCATCAGGATCCTTGGGATCGCCCTTTTCATCCACAACGCTAAACCCTATATTCGCTATCTCCTTTATCTTCCTTGCCTCCTTTGCATCTGCTCTCGGCACATAGAACATATCAAACCCTTTGTCTCTCACCGTGTAAGCGAGCAATTCGATAAATGGCGTGCATACTGCGACCGAGCCGGTAAAGACCACCTTAGAACCTGCTTTTATATCCGCTATACTCTCCCGAAAAGTTCCGGTAAAGCCAACTATCCCACTTTTCTTCTCCATTTTCTCCCCCCCCAACTATATACTTTTAGATATATTTGCTCATATCATATAAAAGAGAGTGCAAGAAGAAGATGAACACACCGTGCGGAAAGGAGTATGAACACTACAATACGAGCTGATTTTCCTATATTGAAGGATATAATCTATATGGACAATGCAGCGACGAGCCTCACGCCTGAGCCAGTCTTAGAAGCTGTATTGAGCTATTACCGGGAATATAATGCGAATGTGGGGCGTGGCGTTCACCGGTTAGCACGGTTCGCATCACAGAGATATAAAGACGCACACCGCAAGGTTGCTGAATTCATTGGTGCGAAAGAAGGAGAAATTATATTCACAAAGAATACGACCGAAGCGATAAATATGGTTGCGTATGGGTTACAATTTGAGCAGGGAGACGAAGTGGTAACAACCCTGCTCGAACATCATTCCAATTTCCTCCCCTGGTTGAGGTTGAAAGAGAGGGGCATCACCATGAAGATCGTGACGCCAACCAGGAAGGGGATATTTGATCTCTCGGATTTTGAGCATGCTATTGGCCCGCGAACGAGATTGGTTGCTGTTACCCAGGTGTCAAATGTCTTAGGCACAATTTCACCCGTCAAAGAAATAGCGGCGATGTGCAAGGAAAAGGGTAGTGGTAAGGCATTATTCCTCGTTGATGGTGCTCAGTCCGTTCCCCATATTCCTACAGATGTGGAAGCGCTTGGTTGTGACTTCCTCGCCTTTTCAGGGCATAAAATGCTTGGACCGACCGGAACAGGAGTTCTTTGGGTGAAGGATTTGTATGGACTTGAGCCTACCTTTTTGGGTGGGGGGATGATAGAAACGGTATCTCAAGAGGATTACACATTGGCTGGTGGGTATGAGGGATTTGAGGCAGGGACACCACATATCGCTGGAGGAATCGGCCTTGGCAGAGCTGTTGATTATTTGAAGGAGATAGGAATGGGGGAGGTAAAAGCTCATGAAGAGGGATTAGTAAAGAGACTCTTAGAAGGGTTGCAGGATATTGAGAAGGTGCAGGTTTACGGCTCTGCGAATCTGAACGAACGGGTTGGTCTGGTCTCCTTTACTATTAACGGCTTACATCCCCATGATGTTGCGTTAATGCTCGATGAGGCGTCTGCTATAATGGTGCGGTCTGGACATCACTGCTGTATGCCGTTGATGACCTATTTGGGGCTGAAGGAGGGAACGGTCAGGGCTTCTCTCTATTTATACAACACGAGAGAGGAAGTTGATACCTTTTTAGAGACGGTTGAGGAGATTGCAAAGGTGGGGTAGATGTTAAAAGAGTTGGAATGCCTAAAATTCCGCGATGGTGAGTTTGTTGCCTCGAAGCATGAGGTCATAAAAGAAGAGCCGTTAGCCATCTCTATCAATGGCAGGCACTTTGTAACCGCAATGATAAGCCCACAGATGAAGAAAGAATTTGTTATAGGACACCTCTTCGCAGAAGGGGTTATAAAAAGTATTAAAGAGATAGAATCCCTGCAGCTCGAAGAGAATACCGCAAACGTGATAATAACTCACCCCTTAAAAGTATTAGCGGCGAGAAAAATTATTGTGAGTGGATGCGGCACTGGGTCTTCCTTCTTAGATGAATCAAAATTACCAAAGATACATTCGACCATGAAAATTGAGGCTGAGGAGATCGTTACCGGGGTAAAATCCCTTTTACATTATTCGGAGCTGCACCAGATCACCGGCGGCGTGCATCTTGTTGGGCTCTTCGAGAGATACGTGCACAAATACGTCGCAGTTCTCATAGCTGAGGACATAGGGAGGCATAACGCACTTGATAAAGTGATAGGCTACGGATTAATCAGGGCTATAGATTTTGAGAAGACCTTTGTAGCGTGCACCGGGCGGATATCATCAGAACTGGCGTTGAAGTGTGCGGTAGCAAATATTCCCGTCATCGCATCGCGGGGTGCGACCACGAGTTTGGCGATTGAACTTGCGGAGAAGACGGGTTTATGTATTATTGGGTTCGTGAGGGGCGAAAGGATGAATGTCTATGCGAATGCGGAACGATGCGGTCTTACTCAGGGTTATAGTGATGAGAAATGAACGGAATCGAGGAGTGGGGAAGGGAGTTCAAGAATTGCACGCTCTGCGAATGGAACTGCGGTGTTAACCGGTTAGAAGGAGAAGTCGGGGTTTGTGGTGTTGGTATGCCCGAGATTGCCTACTGTAACCTTGCACTGGTTCTTCAGAGTTATTCGGTGACGATGCTCGGGTGCAGCTTCAAGTGCATCTATTGCAACGCGTACCGGCTCTCACAGTATCCGGGCACCGGATGGTTCTATCGTGGTTATGTTGCTCCTTCGGAGCTCGCTTCAGAGGCTGTTTTTCGGATTAATTCACGAGAGGGTAAAACGATGGGAGTTGATAAGCTGAGCTTCACGGGAGGTGAGCCGACCATTCACCTCCCCTATATAAAAGAAGTGGCAGAAGAGGCGATGAAAAAGATACCGGGGCTGGGCGTGGGGTTTGCCACCAATGGATTTGCATCGTTAACGACACTCAAAGAGATCATACGCTTTTGTTCTTATGTCACGTTTGAGATAAAAGCGTTTAATGATGATACGCACCGAGCGATAACCGGAGCTCCGGTGGAACCCGTGTTGAGGAATGCGGAATATCTGATACGAAATGGGAGAGAGAGGATAAGGGCGATACGGACAATAGTGATACCAGAAATTAACGATAAGGAGATAAAAGAGATTGCGGAGTTCATCGCCTCGATTGACCCTTCAGTTCCGTTCCGAATTATTCCATTCAGACCTAACTACCTCTTATATTACCATCCGGGACCCACGAAGCGGAGAATGGATGAAATAGGGAAGGAGGTTTTAAAAACTGGTCTTGAGGACGTATGGTGGGCAGGGTACTATCCGGTAGAGGTGTCTGACCATGTGAACGAGCTAGCGAAGGAGTTAAAAGGTACTGAAGGAGCAAAGATCGCCTTTGCCTACTCCAAACTGGCGGGTTGTATAAAAGAGGATAGAACCTGTGGTGACTGCCCGATGAGGTTGAATTGCCCTGCAGTCTTGAAAGAGCCATGGTTATTGGATGTGGACTAAAAAAGTATTTGTTTACCGCCGAGATCGCGGAGAGCACTGAGATGATGGAAAAAGAGAGACTCAACGGGATAACGGAAAGCATTATTGGCGCTGCTATCGAGGTACACCGCGCTCGGGGCCCCGGTCTTCTGGAATCCGCTTACGAGGCGTGCCTGACTTTCGAGCTGGTACAGCGTGGTCTGAAGGTGGAACAACAGAAGCCCATGCCCGTGGTCTATCAGGAGGTGAAGCTGGATTGTGGCTATCGCCTGGACCTTCTCGTCGAAGAAGCGGTCGTTGTCGAGGTCAAGGCGGTTGATCGCCTGGCACCAATTCATCAGGCTCAGTTACACTCCTACCTTAGACTTTCAGGCTGCAAGGTCGGCTTACTGATCAATTTCAATGTCAAAGTCCTGAAGGACGGCATTCGCCGAGTGGTAAACGATTTTCCTGACTCTCCGTGTTCTTTGCGGGCTCTGCGGTAAACAAGGACAAAACAAAAAAGTACTTACGATGGAGTTATTGGAGAATGAAGTCGACCTGGTGAACGAAGTGTGTACGCGGATAAAAAGAGAAGAAGGAAAGCTTAAGCCGACGCAAAGGCTAAAGATACTGGATATTGGGTGCGGCACGGGAAAATTTGCGCTCTATTTAAGGGAAGAAACGGGATGTGAGGTGACCGGGATTGACCCCGTGCGAGAGAAGATAGAGAAAGCACGAATGAAATCATCTTCAGTCACGTTTGTGGTTCAATCTGCCGAGGAGATGTCTTTTGCGAATAACACCTTCGATTTTGTGGCGTCACTCAAGGCGTTGCATGAGATACCCCATCATAAGGATGCCTTGAAGGAATCAAATCGTGTACTGAAGGGTGGTGGGAAGATATTTATTATTGATTGGGTGGGTGGGGTTGCCCAAACACAAAGTCATGCGCACGCGCGGAAATATTTCACCCGAGAGCAGTTAAAAGAAGCGCTATCAGAAGCCGGCTTTGATACTATACGCGTAGAAACGAATAAAAGAGGAGACTTGATGGTAGGTGAAGGGGAGAAGCTGGGAGCTAGGATCACACGATTATTATAGAAATCTTAATTTGTATGAATAATATTAAATTGGTGTGAAATATGGCACCGTAAGCTTCTCATTTTTGGACACGCGTGAGAAAACGAAAAGCTTTTAAATACCTTCGTCTCTACTATATACTTACCCTGTATAATGATGGGGTAGTAAAAATGGGAGGATAAAGAAGTTATGGCTAAGATAGTGGATAAAGTAGATTTATACGACGATAGAGGCAGCAAACTGGTTGGCAATGTGCCGTTAACTGCGATCAGCCCTTTGAGAAACCCAGCGATACGGAAGATCTGCAGCCTAACGGCTCGGTCAGCCGCGGTTGACTTAGCGGGACTTGAGAGTAGACTGAAAACCGGTGCAATTGCGGGAAAACAGATGGTTATCCGAGGAAAGAGCCTGAGCTTAGACATCGTGGGGAAAGCGAAGGACATAGCGAACCAAGTGAAAGAGATGCTCGAAGTCGAGGCTGGCGACGAGACTAAAGTAGATGTGATGTCAGGTGGAAAGCGGTTATTGGTACAAGTGCCTGCGGCGAGGATCCTCGCAGATTACTCGGCTGCGAAGACAAATACCTGTGCGGCGTTGACGCATGCAGTCATTGACACATTTAAGGTAGACATGTGGCACGCGCCCGACGTGAAAGGTGCCGTTTGGGGAATGTATCCGCAGGATCCTGCCATGACTGGCAGTGTCGTAGCGACGTTGGTGGACGTGCCGATAAGTAACGAAGGGCCTGGGTATACCTTGAGAAATATCCCGGTGAACCACATTGCGGCAACCGTGAGGAAGAGAGCGATACCTGGAGCAGCCTTATCGATGATACTGGAAGAGGCGGCGTGCTACGAGATGGGAGATGCGGTAGGACCCTTTGAGCGTGGTCATCTCTTGGACCTTGCGTATGAGGGACTGAACGCGAACAACATACTGTATACCATGGTAAAGGAGAACGGACAGGACGGAACGCTTGCTGACGTTGTGTATAGTTGTGTGGAGAAAGCGAAAAAGGACGGGTTGATAAAACCAAAGCAGAAGTTGGGATCAGGTTATACGGTCTATGGCACGGATGATCTGCAGATGTGGAATGCATACGCTGCAACGGGCATGCTCGCTGCGGTGATGGTGAATTGTGCTGCACTGCGTGCTGGACAGGCGGTTCCATCGAGCATCATGTATTTCAACGAGTTGATAGAGCATGAGACCGGGCTTCCAGGCGTGGACTATGGGAAATGTCAGGGCGCATCGGTATCGAGTTCGTTCTTCTCGCACAGTATTTATGGCGGTGGCGGACCCGGTGTATTCCACGGGAACCACATCGTGACGAGGCATGCGAAGGGACAGTTCATACCATGCTTCTGCGCTGCGATGTGCATAGATGCGGACACGCTGTATTTCACACCGGCGAGGACATCTGCACTGATTGGAGAAGTGCTGGGCGCGATACCAGAGTTTGCGGAGCCGATGAAGGCAGTTGCTGAAGGAGCAAAGCAGATAATGTAAAGGAGGAAAAAAAATGCCACAATTTACACCTGGAAATAGTTTAGTAGCGAAAAACAGACGAAAATTCTTGGACCCGAAACAGAAGTTACAGAAGTTGAGGGACATTGCAGAGGAAGATGTAGTGAGATTGCTCGGACACCGTGCGCCTGGAGAAGCGTACAAGAGCATTCATCCGCCAATTGAGGAGATGGAAGAGCCAGAATGCTCTGTTCGGGAGATGGTAAAGCCCACGCCCGGAGCAGCAGCAGGCGACCGGATACGATACGTCCAGTACACCGATTCTATGCAGTTTGCTCCTGCAACACCGAGAATCAGACCGATGATGTGGTATAACAGATATCGAGGGATCGACCCCGGCGTATTATCCGGAAGGACGATTGTCGAAGCGAGAGAACGAGATATGGAGAAGATAGCAAAAGAGTACACAGATAATGAGACGTTTGACACTGCGAGGACCGGACTGAGAGGACGGACTGTCCACGGGCATTCCGTTCGATTGGACGAGAGAGGCATGATGTTCGATGCACTGAGGCGATGGGCGTTTGATGAGCGCACTGGTGATGTAAGATACGTAAAGGACATGGTCGGCGGCGCAATGGACAAGGAAGTGACGTTAGGAAAGCCACTCCCTGAGGAGGATTTGAAGAAGAGGACAACGATGTTCAGGAATGCTCAGGGTGGTGTCTGGCTGGAAGGAGATGACCCTGAAGTGGCTGATGTCATCTCAGAGATACACTGGAATAGAACCTGGGGCGGATTCCAGCCGTTCATAAAGAGAGATGCAATAAAAGGCAATAAAGGCGTCGGCGTCAAGGGAATGAAGCTGTATACTCCCCGAGGAGGAGTGGAGTAAATAAAAGGAGGTAAAAAAAATGCCATATAGAGATATACAACATAGTTACCTGAAAGCGATGTCAGATAAGTTCGCAGAGAAACCCGATAGCACCAAGACGAAGTTCTATGTGTATGGTTCAAAAGATCCACGATATGCGACTGGAGGTCTTGCTCAGAAAGGAGCATTCAGGAAGAGGGAGTTTATAGATGATGCGGCGAAGATCGTTGCAGACCGAGTTCAGGGAACACCGGCATATAATCCAGACGTGGGGATGCCGCAAGGGCAGCGATTCTTAATGCCTTATATGATGAACCACACAGACATAATGGTTTACCATGATGACCTGCACTGGGTGAACAATGCGGCGATGCAGCAATGTTGGGATGACATGAGACGATGCATTATCCTGGGACTGGATGATGCACATGGTATTCTGGAAACACGGTTGGGTAAAGAGGTTACCCCGGATACCATAAACCATTACCTGGAAGTGATAAACCACGCATTACCTGGTGCAGCGTGCATCCAGGAGCACATGGTCGAGACGAAGCCCTCATTGGTCGCTGATTCTTACGCA
>JACUTR010000068.1 GCA_014859735.1 Candidatus Methanophagales archaeon
AGCAAAAGGTGAGAAGTGAATGGCAACAAGAGGAAAGAAGGCCGTGGAAAAGGTCAAACTGTTGATGGACAAGACAGAGCGAATACGAAACATCGGGATCATCGCGCATATCGACCACGGAAAGACCACATTGACTGATAACCTCCTCGCAGGAGCTGGAATAATATCGAAAGAGTTAGCAGGTGAGCAACTCTTTACCGATTTTTATTATCTGGAACAAGAAAGGGGGATAACGATATTTGCCGCGAATGCGTCCATGGTTTATGATTACAAAGGTCAAGATCATCTCATAAACCTTATCGATACGCCGGGTCATGTGGATTTTGGTGGCGATGTGACACGAGCGTTGAGAGCCGTTGACGGTGCGGTGGTTGTCGTTGATGCCGTAGAGGGTGCGATGCCGCAGACCGAGACCGTGCTGAGGCAGGCAATGAAAGAGAATGTGAGACCCGTTCTCGTCATTAACAAAGTTGATCGGATGATAAACGAGCTGAGGGTGGATGCGCAGGCGATGCAAATCCGGCTCGGCAAGATAATAGATAAAATAAATGAGCTGATAAGGGGCATGAAGAAGGATAAATATGAGGAGTGGAAGTTTGACGCTGCGAAAGGTAATGTTGCGTTTGGCTCTGCATTGTATAACTGGGCGGTAAGCATTCAAACCATGAAGAAGACCGGGATTGGGTTTAAGGAGGTATATGAGTATTGCAGTCAAGAGAAGATGAAGGAATTGGCGGAGAAGTGCCCCGCTTACGAGGCGGTTCTTGATATGGTAATAGAGCACCTTCCCTCTCCATTAGAAGCACAAAAGTATCGCATCCCCATAATTTGGCGTGGAGACGATGAGACCGAGATAGGAAAGAGTATGGCACGCTGTAATAGAGAGGGGGACATCGCTTTTATGGTTACCAGCATCGATGTGGATCCACATGCAGGAGAAGTTGCCACAGGGAGACTTTTTAGCGGCACGGTGGAAAAGGGACAGGAATTATTCGTTTCAGGCACGTATAAAAAGGACAGAGTTCAGCAGGTGGGTATCGTTATCGGCGAAGAACGGGTAGAGGTGGATAAAATACCTGCTGGTAACATTGCTGCACTCGCCGGTATGAAGGATGCTATAGTCGGCTCGACGCTTTCTACAGTGGAGATAGTCCCCTTTGAAAGTATAAAGCATTACAGTGAGCCGGTCGTTACGGTCGCAGTAGAAGCGAAGAGTACCAAAGACTTGCCTCGACTGGTCGAAGTGCTCAGGAAGCTGGCTAAAGAAGACCCGATGATACGCGTTGAGATAAACGAGGAAACGGGTGAACATCTCGTTTCTGGCATGGGCGAGTTGCACCTTGAGATCATCACGTATCGGATAGAGCATGATGAGGGCGTTCCTATAATCGCTTCGCCACCCATCGTTGTGTACCGTGAGACGGTGGAAGAGAAGGTGGGTCCGGTGGAAGGGAAATCGCCGAACAGGCATAATAAGTTTTATTTTGAACTCGAACCCCTGGGTGCAGAGGTAGTAGAAAAGATAAAATCAGAAGGTATCACCGTGGGCAAAGACAAGGTGTTGTTGCGAGACAAGCTGATTGAAGCAGGAATGAAGAAAGAGGAGGCAAAAAATGTCGTTAATATCATCGAGGGTAACGTATTGGTCGATATGACGAAGGGAATTCAGTATCTGCGAGAGACGATGGAGTTGATCCAGGAAGGGTTTGAGGATGTGATGCTCAAGGGCCCCTTAGCACGGGAGAAGTGCCGGGGTGTCAAAGTGAAATTGGTGGACGTGAAGCTGCATGAGGACTCGATACATCGAGGACCTGCACAAGTTATTCCCGCGGTCCGAAATGCTTTACTGGCGGCTATTCTGCTCGCGAAAGCTACCTTCCTTGAACCAGTGCAAGACGTATTCATAAGCATACCGCAGAATTTGCTGGGAAACGTAACGAGGGAGTTACAGGGTCGAAGAGGGCAGATATTGGACATAAAAACCGAAGGCGATATGGTTTCATTGAAGGCCGAAACACCGGTGGCCGAGATGCTTGGCTTCGCTGGCGATATACGGTCTGCAACTGAGGGGAGAGCGCTGTGGAGCACCGAGTTTGCGGGCTTCAAGCCTATACCTCAGACTCTGTTCGGCGAAAAGGTGATGGAAGTGCGGAAAAGGAAAGGCATGAAGTTGGAAATGCCAAACGTATCTGATTTTGTGTCTTAGCACTTCTTCTTGTGAAGATGAAGCAAGAGAGGGTGTAAAAATAAGTAGCAAAGAGCAATCTCGCGTCATGCAATACATTGTATATACCGATGTAGATGGGACACTGGTTGACGAAAATTATTCCTATGAAGCAGCGAAAGAGGCAGTTGAGGAGCTTATAAAGAGAGAGATACCTATTGTTTTTTGCACCTCCAAGACGAGGAGGGAGATAGAAGTGTACCGGTCACAGCTTGGAATAAAAGACCCTTTTATCTCAGAGAACGGTGGCGCTATCTTCATTGCATCCAGTTATTTTGAGTTTGATTATCGCTATGACTATGAGTTATCCTCAGATGATCAGAGGTACCGGGTAATAGAACTTGGCACGAGATATGAGGAGCTGAGGCGGAAATTGAAAGAGATAGAGGAAGAGAGCGAGGGCACCTTCAACATAAGAGGGTTTGGGGATATGAGCGCCGAAGAGGTCGCAATGGATAGTGGTCTCAGTCTGCAGGAGGCGGAACTGTCGAAGATGCGTGAATACGACGAGGCATTTAAGGTACGAGCAGGTGAAAGAGCGAGAATATTTGAGAAGATAGAAGCAAAGGGGTTGCATTTCACCGTGGGGGGGAGATATTGCCATATACTGGGAGATAACGATAAAGGAAAAGCAGTTAAGATTCTGAATGCCTTGTATGAGAAGAAATATGCACGGGTGAAAACTATAGGGGTAGGTGACAGTTTAAACGATTTGCCCATGCTTCGCGCAGTAGACATCCCCGTTTTAGTGGCGAAGCCGGATGGACGGCATGAATCCATTGAGGAGGAACGGGGTATACAAATAAGAAAAGAAGAGGGTATTGGACCTCTTGGGTGGAAACATGTGATGGAAGATCTTATTCTCAGGAGATGAGAAGTGCTTATTCCTTACATCTTCTGCAACTAGCTAGTGAAATAACTGATCGTTTATATTAAATGAAATCACAGTGTAAATCGAGGTGAGGTAGTATCGAGAATGATAAAAGAGGAGACCCCAGCATTATCTTTTATCGTGGGGATGATCGAATTGCATAACCTGTTTGGCTCAGAAAGCCTCTACGAATGGGTGAAGAAGATCGGGGAGCGAATAGCCGAGGTGGAAGGGAAAGGAATAGAAGGGAAGAAGATAAACGATGTGCATTATTTACCCATCTGTCCGCTTGCTGCTTCGTATCATTTTGCCTCGAACTACGAGGTCTTGTCAAAATCGGGTGAAACTCCTTATGCGAATTTAGAGGAACTTCAAAAGGAGCAAACCGCTGAAGATGCCGCTCTCGGAAGCATACTCTGTGTAATGCACCATGCATACCGTAAGAAGAGGGCAGAACTCGCGGATAAGAGAATTTTCCATCTCGCTGCCAGGTCTCATCTGACCAACGAGCCGGTTTTCAATGAAAAGGCGATAGAACGGTGTGGTAAGAGGAAGGAAGAGATAGAGAAGATTCTGGATTTTGGGGCATGTATCTTTAACTATGAACCTGATTGAAGCGCGGAAGTTATATGCGAGGAGCGTGGAATTACTAAAAGAGAATCAACATCCCAAAGGTGGCTTCTACGCCAGTCCACCGGGAACGCGCTACCCGTACGTCTATCCCCGGGATCACTCTGTTATCGTATTGGGGGCGCTCAGTGCAGATCTGATAAAAGAGGCTAAGCTCGGTTTACAATTCATATTAGAGGCGCAGAAGCCTAATGGTGAGTTCTCACAGCGGTACGATGTTGAGGGGGTGGACCGGAGTTACAAGGAGCTGCAGATCGATAGCACCGGCTTGGTTCTCTTCGCGGTGGGGAAATACCATGAGAGAACAGGAGATGATGCCTTTGTAGCTGATTACTGGGATAAGATAGAGAAGAGCGTGAACTTCATTTTGCACAACAAGAATGACGAGATCGATTTAATCCATACGATAAACAGCATACACGAGTATCCCGCTTATGAGCATGGCTTCGAGATCTACGCGAATTCAGCCTGCTGTGCAGGGATATTAAGAGCGGTAAAAATGGGTAAATCGGTCGGAAAAGGTAGAGAGGTAGCTGAATGGGAAAAGGAAGCGAAAAAGGTAAGAGAGAGCATCCTGACACGGCTTTGGTCCGCCTTTCTTCGCTCGTTCATCAAAACGATACGGATAAAAAGTAACGATAGCAAGCCACTGGGATACGACCCCTTCTCTTCCGTTGTTACTGACCCTGATGCCTCGGAATATGCACCGGCTTATTTTGAACTGATAAAAGACAGTGACTGGCGAGTGATATCAACGGTGAAGCGACTCGATGAAGAGCTGTGGGACGCGAATCTCGGGGGGTTGAACCGGTATCCTGAGTATTGGGACCGGAATAATGGTGGATACGGTCCCTGGCCGCATTTTACGGCTCAGCTCGTGAGGCATTTCGTGAACACTGAGGACCGGGATATGGCAGAGAAGTATCTGGGCTGGTGTGTGGAGATAGCACATAATCATGAATTGCCCGAGCATATCTCGACGCTCATGAATTTTTTTATCTGGGAGGAGAATTACAAGCGGGTTGGGATACTGCGGGATGATAAGGTGAGACTGGTCGAGCAGATAAAGAAGCATGAGAAATGGGAAGAGGGATTAGCCTATTCTGTGGTTCCTTTGTTGTGGCCCCATGCAGAATATATCTGCAGGTACAACGAATACGAGCGGAAGTATCTTTAAATACTCCCCCTTTAATAACTAAGCAGAGGTAGACGAGGAGAGATGCCACATTCACATGGTGAGAGGCGGAACACGAGAAAGAAGTTGAGTAAGAAGAAGCGGGAACGGGGGTTATCTCCGATAAGCAGAGCCATCCAGAGCTTTGCAGCCGGGGAACGGGTGCACATCCATATAGACCCCAGTATTCATAAGGGTATGCCGCATCACCGATTTCACGGCATGACGGGCGAGGTGAAAGGAGCGCGCGGAAGAGCGTATATCGTCGAAGTATCGAGTGGAAGAAGGCAGCGGAAGAAGGAGTTATTCATACGCGCTGAGCATTTGCGCATGCAGGGGTGAACCTTCTCCGCCACCAAAAAACCAACAATAAGTTTCTTTTATCTAAACTAAAAGTTTTTAAAGGGTTTTTGGCGAAAAGGGATTTAATGGGCCCGATGCGATTCGAACGCATGACCTCCGCCTCGTCAAGGCGACGTCATTCCAACTAGACCACGGGCCCATGAGCATGGCTGTTTTTATATCTTATACGCGCGTTTATAAAATTAATTGTATCGATTGTGTCGTAAGATTCGAGCTTATGAAAAGAGAAAAAGAGTACGATTTAGTTGTTATTGGAGCCGGTCCTGCGGGGATGACCGCGGGGATATTTGGTGCGAGAAGCGGATTAGAAACGGTACTAATTGAGAAAGGGATATGTGGTGGCTTGTCAAACGAGGCAACGGTGGTCGATAACTTTCCGGGATTCAAGAGTATAGGTGGTATGGAACTGGTCGAGAAGATGAAAGAGCAAACGGCTGACTATGTGGAGATTAAAGAGCTGGAAGAGGTTACAAAGATAGCAATCAGTGGAAAGGAGAAAAAGATGATGTTATCCACGGAAAAGGACTCTTATCTCACCGATGCCGTGGTACTCTGCGCGGGAACGAAAAAGAAGAAGCTCGGCGTTAAAGGGGAAACTGAATTTCTTGGAAGAGGCGTATCATATTGTGCTACCTGTGATGGGTTCTTCTTCAAAGATAAGTCGGTAATCGTGGTAGGAGGAGGTGACTCCGCAGTTAGAGGAGCGTTGTATCTGAAAAACCTCGGCTGTGAGGTAACGTTACTCCATCGAAGAGACAAGCTCAGGGCGGAGCAGTATTTACAAACAAGTCTGGAGAAGGCAGGCGTGCGTGTTTTGTTGAATTCTGAGGTACAAGAGATAAAGGGCGATAAAGCGGTGAGAAGTGTTCTTCGCTCTGATAAAGAGCGGGATATCGAGGATGAGCTTGCGGTAGACGGTGTGTTTGTATATATCGGCGAGGAGCCAGCCAATACATTGGCAACGCAAATCGGTGTGAAGCTTGATAAAGAGGGCTATATACTCACGGATAAACGCCAGAGGACGAACGTCGAGAGGGTATATGCCGCAGGGGACATAACAGGAGGCGTGAAACAAATTGTAGTGGCTTGTGCAGAAGGCGCTATCGCGGCTACCTCGGCATATGAAGATTTAACGGAGTAATAGAAGATAGATGAGAGAGATAGGAATTGACGAAGCGGGGAGAGGTCCGGTGATCGGGTCACTGTTTGTTGCCGGGATTGTGAATTTTGAGGGACTGGAAGAGCTGGATGTGAAGGATTCGAAACGGTTGAGCCCTGCGAAGCGAGCCTATCTGGCGGAGCGTATAGAAGAAGCGACTGAGTGGTACGTCGTGGAGCTGACCGCAAGCGAGGTAGATAAGGGGAGAAAGAGGCATACATTAAATGAAATCACCGTCGAACTTTTTTCAAAAGTGATTAAGCATTTTCGGCCTGATAGGGCTTTTGTAGATGCGGCAGATGTAAACCCCGAGAGGTTCGCCACTCGTCTTAGATCGAACTGTGAGGCGGAAAGAGCAGGGGCGATCGAAATAATCTCTGAATGTAAAGCAGATGAACGCTACCCGTTGGTCAGCGCTGCATCAATAATCGCAAAGGTGCACCGAGACAGATCGATCAGGGAGCTTGAGGCGAAGATAGGGGCAGAGATAGGAAGTGGCTATCCCGCGGACCCAAAAACCGTTCAATTCCTGAAAGAACTGTTAAAAGAGAGAGAAATGGATGACCTTCCGTACTACGTGCGGCAGTCCTGGAAGACAATTGGTTTATATATACCTAAGTTAAAATAAAGAGAAATGGTGACCCCTGATACTGATAAGGACAAGGGGAAGCACAAAGGGGGAGAGGGAGATAAAGAGGAGACAGCTTATGGTGAAGAGATCAAAGAATGTCCTGAATGTGGCTCTAAGAACCTCATAAGAGATTATGGAAAAGCAGAGCTTTTTTGTGCTAATTGTGGCCTGGTAGTTGCTGAGAATATCGTTGATCTCGGACCTGAGTGGCGAGCCTTTGATTTTGAACAGGTATCAAGAAGGGCGCGGGTAGGAGCACCCATGACGTACCGGATACACGATAAAGGTCTGAGCACCCTGGTCACGTGGTGTCCGACAGGTCAAGGGCAATATAAATTGAAGAAATGGCAGCAGCGGACACATATTGCGAACACAACCGAAAGGAGCTTCATCTTCGCTCTTTCAGAGATAGACCGGATGGCATGTGCGCTTCGACTGCCGATGAACATCAGGGAGGCGGCGTCCATGTTATACCGGAAAGCAATGAAGAAACGGTTGATTCGCGGGCGGAGCATAGAAGGTATCGCCACGGCAATCTTATACATTACGTGTAGACAGTACGGGGTGCCTCGAACGCTGGAAGAGGTCCGGGATATCTCGAGAGTGGGCCAGAAAGAGATAAGCCGGGCATATCGCTTTCTTTTACGGGAGCTCGAGTTGAAAGTTTCGCCTGCATCGCCCATCGATTTCGTGCCCCGGTTCTGCTCCTTGCTCAATCTGAGCAGTGAGATACGGTCAAAAGCAATAGAGATAATCAAGCACGCAGCGGAGAATGAGCTGACCAACGGACGGGGACCGATTGGAATAGCTGCCGCGGCTATTTATATCGCGGCTATTTTAGGCGGGGAGCATCGCACGCAAAAGGAAGTATCTGATGTTACTGGTGTGACCGAGGTTACGATACGGAACCGGTATAAAGAATTATCAGAGCAGTTAGATATAGACGTGCTTTTATAGCGGTTTAGCGGAATAGCGGTTTAGTTAGTCAGCGGTTTAGCGGGTTAGAATTTATTTTGGAGTAGAATGAGGAGAGCATTTTTGAAAGTTCTTCTACCTTTGAAGATAGATTGTCAAAGTTGTCGTCGTGAATAAAACCCAATTTATGTGCGATAATTATTTTTGTCTCTAACTCTGCACAAGAGCCACGAGCAATGGATAGAAACTGCTTGAAATATCTTGCCGTTTTCCGCAAATGACCATCGGCAATATTAGATGGAATAGAAACCGCTGCTCTTCTCATCTGCGCACTTAAACCGTATTTCTCTTCCTCTGGGAATGAGGCGGTAATCTTATAGACTATCGCTACAAGTTCAATCCCGTTTTGCCATACTTTTAATTCCTTAAAACTCTTCATCGTTACTCCTTCTTTACCAGTAGTATAAACTAGTCTTTTTAGCGGCTTAGTCTTTTGGTCATCTACAGTATCTCCGAATACTCTTTGGGGATGATAACAAAAGAACATATTTCGAGCG
>JACUTR010000069.1 GCA_014859735.1 Candidatus Methanophagales archaeon
AAGTATTAGTAAAACATAAAGGTAAACGTGGCTGAGAAAATCCCTATATTAAAAGGTAAAAAGGTGAAAACAAGGATATTACGCCCCTATGAATTTGGACTATTACGGGAGGGGGCAAAGAGAACAGAGAATAAAACCCTTTTAGATGCCTGTTTATTGCTGGGTGCCAGATATCAAGAATGTCAAAGGATTCAAGACAGTCCCCACTGGTTCGATGGGAATTTTGTCCATCTCCCCTCAGAGGCTCAGCAGAAAGTAAAAAGGAAACAAGTCGAGCGATGGATCAGATTGAGCTCGATGGGAAAAGCTATCCTGCCTTATTTCTTTGAAAATAAAAAACGCCTTCCTTCTATTCAAGCGTGGGATTACTCCTTAATTGAATGGGGTAAGAAGGGGGGGTTAGATACTGCTGGTATATCAGCAAGGACCTTAAGAAAGACGTATGAGAGCTGGTTGATCTTTTACTATCCTGAGGCCACCAATTTAATCTATCTTTCACAGGGTCACACCACGTTAACCTCGCTGCAGCACTATATAAACCTGCCTTTTCTTGATGAAGATAGGAAGGATATGAAGAGATGGGTTGAAGGGTGGCTGTGAAATTACTATCAGTAAACCATGTATCTCACCAAAGAAGAGGAGCGGATATACGAAGGAGAGGAAGGCTGGACGAGGAAAAAGGCTATGGAGATACTCGTCGCAATTGGGGATATAAACGATGCTTCACGGTTAATACCAGTAACACGTGCGCATCTCTCGGGCGCATCGTATAAGACTATCGGAGACGCTTTTGAGTTTATAAGCGGTCTAGAAGGCAGGGTAAGAGTCAAAAGCACGTTAAACCCAACCGGTATGGATCGAGAGAGATGGACCGCTATGGATGTTCCAGAAAAGTTCGTAGTGAAGCAAAAGGAGATACTCACCGCGTATGAGAAATTGGGCGTCTCGTTGGCGTGCACCTGCGTCCCTTATCTCATTAATCATAAGCCGCAAAAAGGTGAGCATATCGCATGGGCGGAATCCTCTGCCGTTTTATATGCTAATTCTGTCCTGGGTGCGAGAACGAATATGGAAGGAGCACCTTCTGCTCTTGCCGCGGCGCTTATCGGGAAAACACCTTTTTACGGGCTTCATCAGGCTGAAAACAGGGAACCGGAGATACGGGTGTGTGTGAAGTGTAACCCTGCAGATGCGGACTATAGCGCTCTTGGATTCCTGATAGGTAACCTTGTAGGGAGCAAAATACCAATGATAGAACTTCCCCCATCTTCTTTTCCGAGCAAAGACGAACTGAAGCATTTATCCGCCGCGATAGGTGCTACCGGCTCTGTAGGAATGTATTATATAAAAGGAATAACCCCTGAGGCTGATGCACGGGGGTTACCCGGTGAAAAAATAGAGGTAGAAAAGGGCGATCTAAAAGAACTTTATGAGGGGAGGGCAGAAGTCGATGTAATCGCGATAGGATGTCCGCATTGCTCCGCGCTTGAGCTCCACCGGATATGCGCGCTCTTGAAGGCAGAAGGTAAAGGGAGAAAAGTAAGAAGAGATTTCTTCATATTCACCGCACGAGCGATAAAGCAACGCATGCATGAGGTGGTAAAACAGATAGAAGAGTACGGTGTGAAGGTGATTTGTGATACCTGTTTCGTGGTTTCACCGGCTTTTGAGAAATACAACGCCGTGGCAACAAATTCAGGCAAAATGCTGAGATATGTGCCTCTCCTCTGTGGCGGAGCAGAAGTGAGCTTGGGCAAGACGGAAGAGTGTGTTAGGCGAGCATTTTGAGATGTAAACGGATTTATATACTTATATTATCTTTCTAATGTAACGTAACTGACCACATACAGAGATAAGATAAAATGACCAAAAGACACCGCCCGAGGAGGGGGTCACTTGCCTTTTCTCCGCGGAAGCGAGCACGAAGTGAGATTTGTAGGATAAAACGAGAAGAACTAGCGGCAGGAAGGAAAATACAGGGCTTTGCAGGATATAAAGCCGGAATGACACACGTTATTCTGACAGATGACCACCCTCACAGCCTGACGATAGGAACGGAAATAGCCTTTTCTGCAACAATAATAGAGACTCCGCCTATGCGGGTAGAGGGTGTCCGTCTTTATAACAATACGCACTACGGTAAGCGAGCGGTAATGGAAGCATGGGTAAGAGCTGGGAACGGAGGAGACCTGGGTGCGATAGAAGAGAAGATCAAGAGAAATGGCAATGAACTCGCGTTAAGTCTACATCTCATAGCGTCGACCTTACCAGAGGTCGTGAGCGGGGTGCCAAAGAAGAGACACGAACTGATGGAGATAAAGATGAGCGGTGATGTAGAGAAAGACCTCGAATATGCAAAAGAAGTGTTTGGTAAAGAGTTAAGGGTGAAGGATGTGGTTAAGGAGGGCGATTTTGTGGATGTAACTGCGGTGACAACGGGTAAAGGCACGCAGGGACCCGTGAAGAGGTGGGGAGTAATGACTCAAATTGCAAAGGCGGCGCGGTCTGGAAGAGGTCGCCATGTTGGTTCTATCGGCGGCTGGAAACCTCGAAGAGTCAGATGGCGAGTCCCTCAGCTCGGACAGACCGGATATCAACAGCGGACCGAGTATAATAAGAGAATATTGAAGATAGGGGATAAGGGGGAAGAGATAACGCCCGATGGGGGTTTCTTGAGGTATGGCATCGTGAGAAACGAGTATATTGTACTAAAAGGAAGTGTTCCTGGGCCGAAGAAGAGGCTTGTAAGAATCTCTCACGCGATACGAGTTCATCCCAGGATGGGTATACCTGAAATTGTTTATATAAGCAAGACATCACAGCAAGGGAGATGAGAAAACAGAATAGAGAAGGAGAGAAATGGTCAAAGAGATAGAAAAGAAAGCTAAAGTGGTAGACTTATCAGGGAATTTTGTAAAAGAAATAACGCTTCCTCCGGTGTTTATGGAAGAATACAGACCTGATTTGATAAAGAGAGCGGTGCTCGCAGTGCAATCAAGCAGGTTGCAGCCGAAAGGTTCAGACCCCTTAGCTGGAAGGAGAACATCCGCAGAGAGTTGGGGGGTCGGAAGAGGAGTTTCCCGAGTTCCACGCATAAAGGGTGGAAGAAGAGCAGCAAGAGCGCCACAAGCGGTTGGTGGAAGAAGAGCGCATCCTCCAAAAACTGAGAAGGTCTTGAAGGAGAAGATAAACAAAAAAGAAAGGAGGAAAGCGATAAGGTCTGCGATCGCAGCCACTATAAACCCCGAACTCGTACGAGATAGGGGACACAGGTTCGGCGCGGAAGTAGAACTACCAATAATAGTTGAAGATTCCCTCGCAAACGTGGAAAAAACCTCCGCTGTGGGTGGATTTTTAATGTCCCTGGGTGTCTGGGAGGATGTAATCCGTGCAAAGGGAAGGAAAATAAGGGCTGGTCGAGGAAAGATGAGAGGCAGGCGATACAAGTCCAAAAAAAGTATTTTAATTGTTATTTCACGTGAAGAAGGAACAAATGGGGATAACAAACTAAAGAAAGCGGCGAAGAATTTACCGGGTGTGGATATATCCTCGGTGGAGGAGCTCAATGCTGAATTGCTTGCACCGGGAACGCATCCCGGCAGGTTGACTATCTGGACGGAATCGTCTCTCAACTTTTTCTCTAAAGAGCGAACCGTGACTAAAAGAGAGGAGGGTAAGGAAACTTTTTAAATCTTTCCGTAGTGATGAGCAATGGCAGAAAAACTAAAGCATATAGTCCCGAGCGAAAAAGCAACAAAGGTGATCGATTCGGAGAATAAAATCCAGCTTATAGTCGATTTAAGAGCGACAAAGAGCGAGATAAAGCGAGAGGTGGAGCGGGTATTTGAGACACCGGTGAAGAGCGTGAGGACGATGATAACATTTAAAGGTGAGAAGAAAGCAATAATAGAATTAGAGGAGGAAGGTAAGGCGAAGGAGATAGGGACTTCACTTGGAATATTATAAGTAAGTAGAGGTAAATATGGGGAAAAGAATATTAGCGCAGCGGAGAGGAAGAGGCTCGTCCACCTTCAGGGCACCCTCCCATCGTTATAAAGGGAATCTCGAACACGTGAGGGTGGATAAGAATGAAACGGTGTCAGGGGAGGTCGTGAAACTAGAGCACGACCCCGCACGGAGTGCACCGATTGCTCGTATAAGGATTGAGAGAGGGAATGGAGGAGGGAAAAAAATCGAGGAGAGATTTATCGTTATACCTGAAGGAGTGGGAGAAGGGGATGAAGTGTCGTATGGTGGATCAGCAGCGATAAAGACCGGAAATACACTCCCTCTCGGCGCTATACCTGAAGGAATTCTGATTTGCAACTTAGAAGCAAGACCAAGCGATGGCGGTAAGTTCGCAAGGTCTTCGGGTGATTGTGCTACGGTGTTAGCGCATGAACGTGAAACTGAAAGAACGCTCGTTGTGCTGCCAAGTGGGAAGAGGAAATGGCTCTCATCGGATTGTTTTGCCACTATTGGTGTTGTTGCTGGGGGTGGCCGTACCGAGAAGCCTTTTGTAAAGGCGGGAAAGAGATATCATAAGATGAAAGCGCATTCGGGCAAATACCCGACGGTAAGAGGAGTGGCAATGAATCCCGTTGATCATCCACATGGTGGAGGCAGTCACCAGCATGTAGGAAAGTCAAAAACGCCGGGTAGAGGTGCACCACCGGGAAGGAAGGTGGGGAGCATAGCAGCGAGAAGAACCGGAAAGAAATGAGGTGAAAGAGGAGAATGGCAAAGAAGAAGGCTAAGGCTAAAACAACCTTGAAGAAGGAGGAGGAGTTTACGTATCGTGGCTATACACTGGCGAAGCTCAAGAAGATGAAGCTCGAAGAGTTAGCCGAATTACTGGGTGCGAGGCAGCGAAGGAAGATAAAGCGGACGTTGCGAGCCGATGAGGAGAAACTGATGGAGGAGATAAATTCGGGTAAGGAAAACATCAAGACGCATCTGAGAGGTGCGATCGTTCTGCCGAGCATGGTAGGGAAGAAGATAGGGATATACACTGGAAAGAGTTTTGAATACGTCGAGATAAAGCCAGAGATGATAGGGCATTATTTAGGTGAGCTTGCGTTAACACGAAAGAGAGTGATGCACGGGGCTGCGGGTGTAGGGGCTACGAGGTCCTCAAAATATGTGCCACTGAAGTAACGTGAAGAGAACTGAAGATGGGACGGGTAAAGTTTTGCGCGGAAAACGAAATTAATCCTGAAACGACTGCAAAGGTAATGGGTTCCGAACTTCATATATCACCTAAGCACGCACGCGAGGTATGCAGGGCGGTAAGGGGGAAAAAAGTGGAGGATGCGGAGGCATATCTGGAAAAGGTACTGGATATGAAGGATGCTGTTCCATTCAAACGTTATAAAAAGAAAGTAGCGCATCGTAGGGGGCTCACGAAGTGGTATGCGGGGCGATATCCAGTGAAGGCAACCGATGAGATATTAAAATTGATACGAGGTGCGAAGAGCAATGCGGAATACAAAGGACTTGATCCTGAGGCATTGCGAGTCTGGCGTGCAGCCACGAAGAAAGGTCGCACCATACGAGGGATAATACCCCGTGCTTTTGGTCGCGCTACACCTAAGGATACCGAGACGGTCACCGTTGAGATCGTACTGAAAGAGGAGAGAGGATAGGAGAAGAAAGTGGTAGAGAGAATATTCGTAGAGGAAGGGATAAAGAAAGTAAGAATGAACGAGTACTTCAGGAATGAGTTAGAAAGAGCGGGTTACGGAGGGATGGATATAAAAAGAACACCTATGGGCACGCAGATAACGGTGAAAGTTGAAAAGCCGGGGATGATCATAGGGAAAGACGGTAAGCGAATAAAAAGGATAACCGATGAGATAACCAGGAGGCAAGAACTGGATAACCCGCAAATCGATGTTCAGCCTATAGAGGTGCCTGAGCTGAATGCACAGTTGATGGCAAATCGACTTGCAAAGCTCATCGAGCGAGGCTGGCATTTCAGAAGGGCAGGGAGATCAACCCTCCAGCGGATAATGGATATGGGGGCGCTTGGCTGCGAAATTACTATGTCCGGGAAGCTTAAAGGGCCTCGTGGTCGGATGGAGAAGATGGTAGATGGCTATATAAAACACTGCGGTTCTATAGCTGAGGAGATAGTGGATAAGGGGTATGTAATAGCGCGGAAAAAGTCAGGAGTCATAGGTGTGCAGGTAAAGATAGTAAAGCCGGATGCAAAGATACCTGATGCGTTCCACATGAAAGTTGTAGGTGGGGCTCTGCCCCACGATCCTGCGAGCCAGAAAGGCTCTGTAAGGGCTTATGAGAAAGATGAAGGAGAGGGGGAAGAAGAAAAGGAAAGCGGAGAATGAGCATATTTAGAATGGAAGATATAAGAAGGATGAGTGAAAAGGAGCGGAAAGAGGAACTGGAGAGTTTGATGAAAGATTTGTTACGTGAGCGGGGGATAATAGCGACGGGTGGATCCCCGGAGAGTCCAGGAAGAGTAGGAGAGATAAGAAGGACAATCGCGAGGATAAAAACGGTTCAAAGCGAAGAGCAGAGAGGTGAAGAGGTGGCGCGCGAAGAGAGGAGCACGTAGCACATGCAAATCTGTGATAAATGTGGATTGCCGGTTGATTTATGCATTTGCAAGGAGATAGCGAAAGAGCAGCAATTAGTAAAGATTTCTACGTCAAAGAAGAAGTTTGGGAAGATCATCACCGTGATAGAGGGGATAAATGAGAAGGAAGTCGATTTGAAAGCGCTTTCAAAGTCGTTGAAGTCGAGATTCGCGTGTGGCGGCACGGTGAAAGGGGGATGCATTGAACTACAGGGCAATCAAAAAGAGGTAGTGAAGAAGACGCTTCGGGAGATGGGCTACACGTTAGAGGGTGAAGAATGAAGATAAATCCGCACAATTTAGTGCAGCATGAGCTGATAGGATTGAGAATCAACGTGGAGGAGAGCAGTAATAGTACTCTTCGCGGGTTTGGGGGGACGGTTATTGATGAGACGAGGAATATGCTTGTTATAGAGAACGAGCAGAGAAATGAGAAAAAGATACCAAAAGCTGGAAATGTATTCATTTTTAAGTTGAACGGAGGAGTACAGGTGCGAGTAAAGGGTGACCGGCTCGTTTCAAGACCCGAGGATAGGATAAAAAAATGAAAGATATAGGGATAGATGTCAGGAAGCCTGAGAAGGAATGTGAGGATCTCAATTGCCCGTTTCACGGGAAGTTGCCCGTGAGGGGTGAAATTTTGGAAGGTGTCGTGGTGAGCGATAAAGCACCGAAGACGGTAATCGTTTTGAGGTCTTACCTGAGGAAGATCAGGAAATATGAACGGTTTGAGAAGAGGAGATCGAAGATACACGCACACAACCCGCCCTGTATAAATGCCAAAGTGGGGGATGTGGTGAAGATAGCGGAATGCAGACCGCTCAGCAAGACTAAAAGCTTCGTAGTGGTGGAAAAAAAGTGATGGGGAGAAGAGATTGCGTTCTGGATTTTTAATTTAAAAGTGAACGGTATGAGGATGAGAAGATGAAGGGAGTAAAAGCGAAGATAACAAAGGCGTTGCCAACCGGTGCTCGCTTAGAATGCGCGGATAATACCGGTGCGAAGGTATTACAGATAATTGCAGTGAAGGGATACCGCGGTGTAAAGAACCGGTATCCAAAGGCGGGGATTGGCGATGTGGTCATCGTCGTGGTGAAAAAGGGGAGACCGGAGATAAAGAAGCAGATGGTGAAAGCAGTGATAGTGAGGCAGCGAAAAGAATTCAGGCGACCTTCCGGGATACGGGTGAAGTTTGAGGATAATGCTGCGGTTATCGTGGATGATAAGGGGATGCCAAAGGGCTCGGAGATAAGAGGACCGGTGGCGAGGGAAGCGGTGGAGCGGTTCTCAAAGATAGCTTCAGCCGCTACGATAATAGTATAATATACTAAGCGGGGGTTACCGAGTGGACAAAGGTGGCAGACTCAAGATCTGTTCCTGTAGGGGTTCGCGGGTTCGAATCCTGCCCCCCGCATGATTTACCGGTAAATTTATCTTGACATTGTCAGATTAACCGCAGAGTTCACGGAGAACGCAGAGGATGTAGATTTAGAGGTTTTGGTTTTAGGGTTACTAATACCTTACAACTAACTCCTAATCCAGTATTTTCTCTGTGAACTCAGCGTTCTCTGCGGTAAATTTTAAGATTCAAAAAGCCTCGAAAGTTGGTGATGTTCAGGACTACGGGGAATTAGAAAATCTTATATAATATAATCATCTTTCCATGATAACAGGCGAGAATAATATTTTTCATTCAAGACCATGCGATTGGGGGATGTTGAAGAGGGAACAAAGAAGAGTTTAACGGTGCGATTTGAAGAGCGAAGGGGTAAGTTGGAGATAATTGCGGATATCCTTGCGGTAGCCGATAAAGGGGTAAAGAAAACTGAAATGGTATATAAAGCGAATGTTAATTTCAAGAGGTTAGAGGAATATCTCACCTTTTTAGTGGAGAAAGGACTTCTC
>JACUTR010000070.1 GCA_014859735.1 Candidatus Methanophagales archaeon
CCCGAAACCGTGGTTATCGGAGGCGGTATAACGGGGATGTATGCTGCTCTGGATATCGCAAATGCAGGCTACAAAGTTCATCTCGTGGAGCGAACGCCAACGATTGGCGGGCACATGCTCCAATTTGACAAGACATTCCCAACGCTCGATTGTGCCGCCTGTATCCTGACACCGAGGATGGTAGATGTCGGGCAGCATCCAAATATAGACCTGCTGAGCTATTCAGAAGTGGAGGAAGTCGGAGGCTCGATTGGTAATTTCACGGTCAAGGTACGGAGAAAGCCGAGGTATGTGGTTGAGAAGGACCCTGTTACAGGCGCAATAGTGTGCACGGGATGCGGTTTATGTGCTGATGCGTGCAGAATGCAAAAAATCCCAAATGAATTTAACCTCGGATTAGGAAAGAGAAGCGCTATTTATTTCCCAATGCCGCAAGCAGTGCCTGCATGTTATACCGTTGATCCTGAGAATTGCATCATGCTGACGAAAGGAAAATGCGGGAAAGCAACGCTTGAAAGCACAAGAGAAGCGATTAAAAGAATAAAGAGTGGAGAAGTCACTCGAGAAGAGGTGAAAGATGAAATTCCTCTCTGCGTAGCTACCTGTGGTCCGAACTGTATCGACTTTGACATGAAAGACGAGATAGTGGATTTAAACGTCGGAACAATTATTGTAGCAACCGGCACAGATGTTATCGACCCGATGTTGATGCCCGAATACAAATATGGCGTATATCCAAATGTCATTCACGGATTAGAGATGGAACGGCTGCTGGCTCCTAACGGTCCCACACAGGGTAAGGTAATAATAAACGGTAAAGAGCCGAAGGATATTGTCTTCATACAGTGCGCTGGTTCGAGGAACAAGCAAACGGGATACGAATACTGCTCTCGTGTCTGTTGCATGTACTCGATAAAGCATGCACATCTGATCAAAGAGCGGATACACGATGCCAACCTATCAATCCTCTATCAGGACATCAGAGCTTATGGAAAGGCTTTCGAGGAGTTCTATGATAGAATCAAAGGCGAAGGTATCAACTTCCGAAGAGGACTTGCATCCGAGGTATATCAAAAACCGGGCAGTGATAGAGTGGTGGTGAGAGGAGAGGATACAATGCTCGGTGAGCCCTATGAGTTAGAGGCAGACCTTGTGGTGCTTGCTACCGGATTGAGACCTGCTGACGGCGTGGAAAAGGTAGTAAGGCTGACAAAACTCTCGCAATCCGCTGACAAGTTCTTCTTAGAAGCTCATCCAAAGCTGAGACCCGTTGATACCGCAGTAGACGGTATATTTGTTGCCGGGTGTTGCCAGGGTCCCAAAGATATTCCGGATAGCGTTGCACAGGCGAAAGCCGCATCTTCTTCTTCGCTTATCTACTTAGGCACGGGAAAAGCGAAATTAGAAGCGATCACATCCGAGATAAACGAGGAGCTCTGCACAGGATGCCGGACTTGTGAAGCACTATGTCCGTACGGCGCACTCGAATTCGATGCCGAGGAAACGATAATGAGAGTAAACGAGGCTATTTGTAAGGGATGTGGCTGTTGCAATGGAGCATGTCCATCCGGTGCAGCCTCAATGCGGCATTTCAGGGATAGACAGATATACGCACAAATAGAGGCATTAACAGAAGCGTTAGCTCCTCCTTCATAGCGATATCAGTAACGGGATAAACGTGTCGGTGGAGTTTAATTTTTTGAACTCCTCTTTTATTTCTTTTTTAATCGCTCTTTTATTCTAACCGAGTTGTGAGGAAGTATTTATAGACGGGTAATTGACACGTTAAATACAGTAAAAATAGTTTAAAAATTGTAAATAATAGTAAGCCGACGAGCTTTTAACATATGTAGGTGTATATGTATAGAGTGGTTTTTAGTAAAGCTTTTATGGCTTGCTATAGTTACCATGTATGGTAGCTTAAGAGGAAGGTGAGATGAATGGAAGAAGTGGTAGGGGGCTTTGAGCCAAAGATCGTCGGATTTACCTGTAATTGGTGTACGTATGCTGGTGCAGACCTGGCAGGGACGTCTCGAAAGAAATACCCCCCGAACATCCGGATAATACGGCTTATGTGCTCGGGGAGATTAGATCCGATGTTTGTGCTCAAAGCGTTATTAAATGGTGCAGACGGTGTTTTCATTGGAGGCTGTCATCCCGGAGAGTGCCATTACATAAAGGGGAACTTCTATGCCAGACGCAGAATAGCAGCATTAAGAACCATCCTGAAGCAGCTTGGACTGGATAAACGGGTGAGATCGGAGTGGATCAGCGCGTCAGAGGGGGATAAATTTGCGAGAACGATGAAGGATATGGCCGAAGAGATTAAACAAGTGGGACCCAATCCTATGAGGGATAAGATACTATGAAAGGAACAGAACTCAACTATGAGGATTTAGAAGGTTTTTTTCAGGGATTGCTCGATAATAAAGTCATTGATGCCCTGATCATGCCGCATCGAGTGGGAAACAAGGTATCCTACATGCTCGTGAGGGACAAGGAGAAGGTAGCATCGCCAGAGTCCGTCATCTTCGCACCGTCGTTCGGCGTAAACGCTGCGAACGTCGTCAAAGGGTGGATGATAGATAATAAAGTAGGAATCGTGGCCAAACCCTGCGAGATACGAGCGGCAATCGAATTGATAAAATTGAAGCAACTCAATGAAGAGAGTGTGCTTCTCATAACCGTGGATTGTTCGGGTGCCTTTAAGAACGAAGATTATGCAGAGCATTATGCGGAGATCGGCAACTTGGTGGACAGTGCAAAGCTAAAGGAACTGGAGGGGAAGGGGATCTCGATACGGGAAGCCTGTGCAATCTGTGAAAACCGGCTCGCTGATATTGGAGATATTATTATTGCACGGATTAATGGCAAGGTAGGAGTTGCAGGGCTAACGGAGATGGGTGTTAAGGCGTTATCAGCCGTGGGGCTACCGCTGGAAGATAAGGACCTGGAAAGAAGAGAGGAAAAAGAGCGGATAGTAGCAGAAGCGAGAAAGCGGTTAGAGGAATTGCCAAAGATAGACAGTGTGGAGGCGTTGGAAGCGTTTCTACAGGACTGTATTGTATGCAAGAACTGCCGAGATGTGTGTCCGGTCTGTTATTGCAAGGAATGTTTCTTTGACCAACCGTTAGGAAACCCTGTTGGCGGCGATTTATTGAACTTAGCAGAGTTACGGGGTGCGATAGAAGTACCGGCAAATCAACTGCTGTACCATCTCACGCGGGTGTATCATGTCTGCACGACCTGTGTTGCCTGTGGTGCGTGTGAAGATGCATGTCCGAAGAGCATCCCATTGACGAGATTCTATCCGGTGCTTGCGCAGAAAGTGCAAGAGATTTTCGAGTATGTACCCGGAAAAGATACAAAGGAGCCACTACCGTTCACGACCTACGAAGATGAAGAGCTCGAAGAGTGTTTGAGATAAAATGCCGATAAAGACCTGGGAACTGGACCCGAACTTTAAATATGAGATCATGAATGAGCCGGGGGGAGAACACCTCACGGCATGTTACCAGTGCAGTACCTGCACCTTAGGATGCCCGGTTACCGAGATCATTCCGAGTTACAACCCGAGGAAGATCATCCAGATGAGTCTGTTGGGGATGCGTAAGGAGGTATTGTCAAATGCTGATTTATGGATTTGTGCTCTCTGTCAGACGTGCACGGCGCGTTGCCCACAGGATGTCATGATTTGCGAGCTGATGGGTGCGATAAGGCGAATAGCAGAAGAGGAGGAGGCAGCAGGGAATATAAAGATAGAAAGCGCGAGACCACTCTTTGAGAAGGCGTTCCTGCATACGTTGCAGAAGTACGGTCGGCTCTATGATATGGGACTTGCACTGGAATATTACCCGAACCGGGAGGGGTCTAAGATCAAGGGGATGAAAGCGATGATGAAGGATTACAAAGATTTCGGAATGCGGATGTTTAAGAAGGGCAAAATGGGTCCACTCGGTGGTGGCGGAGTGTTCAAAGGAATGCTCCCGGAGAAGATAAAGGAAAGGGAAGTGCTGAAGAAGATCTTCGAGCAGCTAGGAGAGAAGGAGAAATGAGCGAAAAGAAGATCGCATACCATCCCGGGTGCCCATCAGCGACGACCGCGATGGAACAGGATATGTCAACCAGGGCAGTATTCGAGAAGTTAGGTATCGAACTCGAAGAGCTCGAGGATTGGAACTGCTGTGGCGCGTTAGAAGCCGAAGATCCAAAGCTGGTTATTGCGCTCAATGCGCGGAATCTCGCTCTTGCTGAGAGGAAAGGACAGGATATCGTAACACCCTGCAGTATCTGTTATTATAATTTAGCGAGGGCTGACCAGGCGTTAAGGGAAGATGAGAAGTTACGTGCGGAATTAAAGGAGATTGATAGCTCGCTCGAGTATAACGGAACAGTAAAGGCGAAACATGTACTGGATGTCCTCGTCAACGATATAGGCTTGGCTGAACTGTCAGGTAAGCTCGTGAAGAAAGTAAATCTGAAGGTTGCTCCGTATTATGGTTGTTATTTAGGAAGACCGCCGGAAACCGCTTTTGATGACCCTGACGACCCTGTTTTGATGGACCAATTGATAGAGCTGATCGGGGCAGAAAATGTGCCGTTCAGTTACATGAAGACGAAGTGCTGTGGCGGACCGTTGATGATGACGAGAGCGGATATCGCATTTGAGATGGCGAGGAAGATACTGGAGTCGGCGAAGAAGGCTGGTGCGGACTGTATTGTACTTGCCTGTCCACTCTGTGGTATGATGCTGGATGCGAAGCAGCCGGATATAGAAGCGGCATTCAAGGTCAAGATCGAGATGCCGGTCATTTATATCACGCAGTTGTTGGGTCTGGCGCTCGGAATAGAGCCGAAGAAACTCGGGCTTAACAAAAATATCATAGACACGAAGAAAATTCTCGAGAAGGTGATGTGAAAATGGGAATAGCGGTTATTGGGGGAGGCGTTGCGGGTATCACAGCAGCTCTTGACCTTGCCGATTCGGGTTATAAAGTTTATTTGATAGAGAAGAACGCGAAACTTGGCGGTAAGGTTGCGGAGCTTGCGGAATGTGAAACAGGTATAGCACCGAGGATTGTTAAAATCGAAAACCATCCGAACATAGAACTGATGCTCTCGAGCGAGGTTGAGGGGTTATCAGGCTCCGCAGGTGATTTCAAGTTGAAGGTGTCGGGGAAGGAGATAGACGTGGAGAGCGTGGTGCTTGCACCGGGATATGATGTTTTTGACAGCATAGCGAAGAGCTATGCAATCGGGCACCCAAATGTTGTTACCGCTCTGGAGTTTGAAGGCATGCTCCGGGCTTGTACTCCGAGTGAGACGGGACAACTAGTGCGCCCTTCAGATGGTAAGCCAGTGAAAAGGATAGGATTCATCAAGTGCGTCGGGTCGAGAGGCAAGGAGAATGAAATTTGTTCGACGGCGTGCTGTGGATTCACCGCGAAAGAGGCATGGGAAGTGAAAGAACGATTCCCGGGGACGGAAGTTTACATCTTCTACATGGACATACGCGTATTTGGACGAGATGAGGAGCTGGTGGCGAAGTTGAAGGATAAATACGGGGTGAAGTATATACGGTCACGAGTTCCAGAGGTTATACCTGAGAACGGGACGCTCACGGTTAAGTTCGAGAATAAGCCCTTACAGGGCTTGCGGGGTCGTGGGCAGAGCCCACGATTAGAGAATGGCACGGTTGAACGGTTAGACCTTGACATGGTGGTTCTTGCGGTTGGTCTACTGCCATCAAAAACATTAGGGAAACTTGCAGAGATAATGGGAGTGAAGACTGATACCTATGGCTACCTTGAGACGAGCCTGACGAATCCACTGGAGACGAATGTCCCGGGTATATTAGCCTGTGGAACGGCGACCGCGCCGATGAAAGTTCGGGAAAGTGTTGCGCAGGCAAGCGGAGCCGCATTAAAGGCCGCACTGTTTTCAGAAAGGACCGAGCTGATTCCGGGGCAGGAGGAGAGGAAGTTTATTGAGGTGGCTGATAAGCCGCTGAAGATAGGCGTCTTCATTTGCGGTTGTGAAGGAGAGGTAGCTGGCGCTGTGGATCTACCAGCGGTGGTGGAGCACGTGAAACACCTGACGGGTGTTGCCTCGGTGAATGGAGAGACAACCACGATGAAAGAGGCCCTGGAAGCGATAGAAAGTGGAATTGTAGACCAGGGTCTGACCAGGATTGTAGTTGCAGGCTACTCGCCGCGATTATATGAGGATCTCTTCAGGGATGCGTGCGCAAAGGCAGGCTTAAATCCCTATTTGCTGGATATGGTGAACTTGAGGGAACAAGTTGCGTGGGTGCACGGGAAGGAAGAGGCGACGAATGCTGCGATTAGCCAGATAACCATGGCAGTGGAGCGCGCACGGTATCTTGAACCAGTCCCGATCGAGCGGTATCCCGTGATACCGAAAGCACTTGTCGTCGGCGGTGGTGTAGCAGGGATGAACGCAGCGCTTGAGATCGCACAAGCGGGCTATGAGGTCTATTTAGTGGAGAAAGAAGCAGAATTAGGTGGCGGGTTGAGAGAAAACACTGAGTTACCGAGTGGAGAGAGCGCTTCTGACGTTTTAAAAGAATTTGTTGAGAAGATAAGCAGTAACGAGAAGATAAGAGTGTATACCGGTGCAACGGTCGAGGATGTTAGGGGAAGAGCTGGTTCGTTTAGAGCGCGGATGAAGGGGGAAGACGGAGGTGAAGAGATAGACTTCGGAGCTGCTATACTCGCAACCGGTGCGAGGGAATTTGTACCTGAGGGATGGTATGGATATGGACAGGAGAAAAAGGTGGTAACGCAATCTGAGTTTGAGAAGATGCTTGCGGGTGGACATATGGATGCCACCACAATCGTTATGATTCAAGATGGGATACCGGGCCAGAGGTCAAAGTACAGCGGTATCCAGGTGGTGAGTAATGCATTAAAAGCGAAGGCGCTTAAACCCGATTTGAACGTCTTCGTGCTCTACCAGGAGATCAAAACGTACGGTAAGTGGGAAGTATTATACAAAGAGGCGCGAGAGAAAGGCGTGATATTCCTCAGATACGATGAGGGGAGACCGCCAGCATTTCAGGAGGGGATTGTATCGGTCTACGATGTGATCTTCACCGACGAGATACAGATAAAGCCCGATGTGGTGGTGCTCAGCCCCGCAATGCTGCCTGCAGAGGAGAACGAGCAATTAAGCACGATGTTCATGATTCCGCTTAAAAACGGGTTCTTCTTAGAGGAGCAGGAGCGCCCAAAGCTGGTATTAACGCCGGTTGATACGGTGAACGAAGGGGTGTTCATCTGTGGTTCTGCGGTTTACCCCGCAATGGTGGATGAGGCCATCGCAATGAGCAGTGCAGCAGCCTCGAGGGCATGCGTGTTGTTAGCAAAGAATTTCCTCGAGACACCTGGTATCGTTTCCGTCGTTGACGACGCGATCTGTTCAGGGTGCGGTGTGTGTGTGGATTTATGCCCCGTAGAGGCGATCGAGCTGGTGGAGGAGCCGGTATCTGCGGTTACATTCGGTGTGATGACCGTGCTAAGTGGGAAGAAGACGGTTGCGCGAGTCATCGAGGGCTGTATCGGCTGCGGAAGTTGCGCTTCCTATTGCCCATCAGGAGCGATCTCATTACAGAATTTCAAGGACCAGCAGGTGTTTGCTCAGTTGGATTATGCGTAGCGTAGCGTAGCGTAGCGTAGCGTAGCGTAGCGTAGCGTAGAAAACGCAGTCCACTGAGTCCTTTCTTCTTTTTATTTATTCGTTCTTAATTTTTGGTTGTGATTTGGCTACGACAGCTGAGGATTTCTAAGTTCAACATTTCTCATATCCAAATGGTCCCACTCTGATTACAAAAATTTTTCCATATATTTATAAAAAATTTTTAAAATATTTGTAAATAAATTTTAAATATCAGGTAATTTTTTATGAGTTCCTGGTTAGAAGTAGAGTAGAGTTTGTAAGCTCAGTAACAGGTAATGATGAAAGCGGCGAAGAAGGAATTTTGGTTTGCATTGATGGCGGTGCTTTTAGTGCTCACCATCTTTGCAGGTTTTATAACCGTTGCAACTGCACAAGGGACTGGGTTATCTATCCAATTTGGTATAGACTCGCATTACTATTTGGTAGGGAGAAATATGACTGTCTCAGGGCAGGTATTAAATGGCGCTGGTGGTGCGACTGTGACGCTCACTCTATCAAATGCCACAGGAGTGATACAGACGAACAATACGGTAACAGATGCAGATGGAACATTTTCACTCTCTTTGCCAGTTCCGTCACCTGGCGATTACACTATCAAGGCAACCACCCAGGGCGTTATTTCAGGTCTGCTGGGCTTTATTGTAGTAGGACCCGATGACATCTACGAGATACAGGCGGAATTTACATATACAAATACCGTTAGAGCGGTGCCTCTCTCAGCCGATTTGGGTGATATAACCAGCGACCTCAATACAACTGGCA